>NZ_AYGX02000167.1 GCF_000498955.2 Lactiplantibacillus fabifermentans DSM 21115
GGAAGCTGATCTTTTTTGTCCGAACAGCGTTCGGATTAATTTTACAATCTACCACAAATCAATATTGCGTTAGCAAGTGATTATGGCCAAATGACGGTCACCAACTTTATTTATACGATTGTGGCGTACTTTACGTATGCCCAACTGTTTATTATCGTTTCCGTCGCCGCCATGTTTGATATGTTGCGGGATAAATTGACCGGTCAACGCCATACGCAATGGTATAAAACACAACGTTTTTAGTGAGGGGCAGCTAGTTGAAAACATTCAAACAACATAAATATCAGTGGTTAATTAGTGCGTTGATTATTTTGGTCGCTATTGGCTTAGGGACCGCCATTTATAAGACCCAAAAGCCACCGGCCACTACCAATACGAGTGATCATGAGATTAAGACGCATTACGCGGAGTGGCAGGCGGCATATTTGCGTGGACAGCATTCAAAATACGTTCTGACGACCAGTACTGGCAAACCCCAAACGTTGTCCGAAGCGCAGGGGTATGGCATGTTGATTACGGTCATGGCGGCAAATCACCAGTTGGCCACGCAGCGAACCTTTAATCAGTTGACCCGTTACTATTTGGCGCATCGGCTGAGTGTGGCTAATCCGCTGATGGCTTGGCGCCAGACGGAGAAAAATGGTCAGATGCAAAGTGCTAGCAATGAACGCACGAGTGCCACGGATGGTGATTTAGATATTGCGTATGCCCTTATTTTAGCGGACCAACAATGGGGGAGTCGTGGCCAGTATAATTATCGCCGGCTCGCCAAGCAATTGATTAGCGCGATTAAAACGCATGAAATCAATGCAACCACGCATTTACCATTAGTTGGCGAGTGGGCCACAACGGCCAGCACGGTCAACTTAGTGCGACCATCCGATTTGATGACCGCCTATTTCCGTAAGTTTGCCAGTTACACCCATGATGGCAGTTGGACGCGGGTTGCTCAAAATAGTCAAACGGCGTTGCAAAAATTAAGCGCCGCCCATGCGACGGGGCTCATGGCAGACTTTGTCACGGTTAGCGGGACTAAGTTAAAGCTGGGCATGGTGCACGCTAAGCAAGTCGCCTCAGCCCACGATAATCAGTACGCGTATAACGCCTGCCGTATTCCATGGCGGGTGGCTTATGATTATCAGTTGAGTGAAAGTCGTACTAGTAAAAAAATCGTCCAAAAGATGTTAACGTTCTTTACGCGTCAAAATAAAATTACGGCCATCTATACGTTAAACGGGAAGGCCGTTACGAAGACGGCCAATCAGGCGTTCACCACGCCCATCGTATATGCGGCGCAAGCGACCGGCAATCAAGTGTTGACGAAACGCTATCCGACGGCGTTGAGTACGAAGATTGAAACGCACAATTATTATCCAGCGACGATTCATATGTTGATGCTGGTAATGAGTGGCGAGATTGGAAAATAGTGGGTATTTAGGGCGATGAATAGATTCTTGGTTATTGAAGTAACCAAAGTTTGTAGTATTTATAATAATTGAGAATTACAAACAGAAGGGATGCCAATGCGCATCCTTTTTATTTATGCGAAGTCGTTAACAAAAAGCTGCACATGTTGACGCTTACATACAAGCGTGTTATGCTATTGGCCAGTTGAGAAAACGATTACTCAAAAAATCAATAGGAGGTTCAGTCATGAATGATACAGTTAGACTGATTAGTGCTAGTGGGTCAGAAATCGAGCAGATGACCGGACGAGATTTAAAACAGGCGATTGCCAAGTCTGAAGGGCGCGTCATCATGGCCCAACATTTATTATTTGACGGGAAAGGGTTAGTACGTGGTATTACGAATACTGAATTAATGGGCGCTTTTGGCGCGGATATGGTGTTACTCAATACCTTCAATTTTGATGATGCCAGTAAAAATTTAGGTTTACAAGGGCTGTCAGTTAAAGAATTAAAGTCTCGAGTGCGGTTACCGGTTGGCATTTATCTTGGCTGTCCGAGTTCCGATAGTCATGAAGATGCGAAATTGTATGATAAAAAAGGCATGATGGCCTCGAAACAACACTTACAAATGGCGGTCGATTTAGGTGCCGATTTTATTGTTTTAGGTGGTAATCCCGGCACCGGAACGTCAATTCAAGATATTATCAAATATACTAAAATCGCGCGTGAAGTTTGTGGTCCGGACATGCTAATTTTTGCCGGTAAATGGGAAGATGGCGTCACCGAAAAGGTCCTTGGTGATCCGTTGGCAGATTACGATGCGCAGACGGTTGTGAAGCAGTTGATTGATGCTGGGGCTGATATTATTGATTTTCCTGCGCCGGGGTCTCGAAGTGGTATTAGTACGCGGATGATTCAAGATTTGATTTATTTAGTGCACACTTATAAGCCAGGGACACTTGCAATGAGCTTTTTAAACAGTTCGGTCGAAGGTGCTGACCAGGCGACGATTCGACAAATCGCATTGAAGATTAAAGAAACTGGAGCGGATGTTTGTGCAATTGGTGACGGCGGCTTTTCGGGCTGTTCAACCCCTGAGAATGTGATGCAATTGTCAATTTCGATGAAAGGGAAGCCATACACTTATTTTCGAATGGCCAGCACTAATAAGTAAAATTAGTGACTAAAAAGCGCTACCCCGTAAAAGGATAGCGTTTTAGTATATTTAGCACTGAAAAATTAACGACGAGTGGTATCACGCAGTCTAAGACTTACTGGAATAATAATATCTTGTCCTGGTCGTTCGGTCTGATTAATCAGTCCGAGTAAATAGTGAACCGCTTGGGTTGCGAGCTGTTCATTATTTTGGGCAACCGATGAAAGGGTCGGAGTGACATACTGGTCAGTGGGCGAATTATCGAAACCAATTAGTTTGATATCTTCAGGGACGGCGCGGCCAATGGTTCGTAGGACTTGTTGTAACTTAAGCGCAACCGAATCATTTACCGCAAAAATACCATCAGTATCAGGATGCCGTTGTAAGTAATCGACTAAGTCTTGTTCAATATTTTCAGGTGCGGATAACTTAAAGACGTGTCCCCAATCGTCAGTGTTCACACGTTGAGTTTGCAAGGCCTGTTTAAATCCACGTAACCGGTCTTGCATTGATGGCGTATCGAAGGTTCCAATCGCAATAACTGGATTTTTACATTGGGCTCTAAACAAAGTGGTGGTTGCTTGATAACCCCCATCAAAGTGATCAGAGGAGATGAAAATCGTTTCATCATTTTCTTCGGGTTGACGATCAACACAAACGTAAGGAATATTTTTTTGAATATTAGTATGCTCAAACGTAAATTTCGCACTACCAGAAATAACAATCAAGCCGTCAATACCTTTGCTGGCTAACGTTTTTAAGTAGTTTTTTTCACGAGTATCATCATGAGCGGTGTTACAGATAATTACGGAATAGCCATGTGTAAATAATTGGTCTTCTAATAATTTAGTAATTTCGGCAAAGAAAAAGTTACTAATATCTGGAATTAAAATGCCAATGGTATCTGAGCGGTTCATTCGTAAGTTTTTGGCACTATAGTTAGTTTCGTAGCCAGTGTCTTGAATAACTTGTTCAACTTTTTTGCGAGTCGCCTCTGAAAAACGGCCATTATTATTAATAACCCTTGAGACCGTAGCGACAGAGACTCCGGCTAATTTGGCGATATCTTTGATTGAAATATTTTGCATCTCTTTCACCTTACATGGTCGCGTACGACGATATTTTTAATAAAGCGTTGACAAACACATCTTAAGGTACTAGGATAGTGAATGTAAAGAGTAAACGATTACTCAAATAATATTATAAACCAATAATGGAGGGGTTTCAATGTCAAAGTTAATACCAGAGGGGGTTCCGAAGTCATTTAAATGGGGATCTTCAACTAATGCACAACAATTTGAAGGCGGTTTCAACGACGGCAATAAAGGTCTTTCAATTGCCGATGTGCGTACGACTGTTGGCCCTAAAGAAGATGCAACTGATGCGGCAGCAGGATTTGATGACTTTAAGGTTGCTTCGGACCATTACCATCGTTTTAAAGAAGATATTGCTTTGTATGGTGAGATGGGTTTTCAAATTTACCGTTTTACAATGTCGTGGACGCGCATCTTTCCAAATGGTGACGAAGCGGAACCTAATCAAGCCGGGTTGGATTATTACAGCGCAATGATTACTGAACTTGAAAAATATCATATTGAATCCGTTGTAACGCTATATGCTTATGACTTACCACTAGGATTGTTGAAAAAATATAATGGTTGGATGAGTCGTCAAGTCATCAAGGACTATCTACACTATGTCAAGACGGTGGTGACTTATTTCAAAGGGCGGGTAAAATATTGGGTTCCGTTTAATGAACAAAACTTTTTACCGCTAGATTCTCATTACATGGCCGGTTATCACGGTGAAAACAATACGGAATTGTTCCAAATGCAACATAATTTCAATTTGAGTTATGCGCAAGCTACCGTGCTGGTCCATCAAATTGACCCAGCAGCTAAAGTCGGTGGCAATATTGGTAATATTTGTGCATATCCTATGACCGCTGACCCCAAAGATGTAGAAGCAACGGATAACTTGATGAAGAAAGTTGGTTATGGCCCGGCCGATGTTTATTTCCGTGGTAAGTATTCCGCATTTTATTTAAAAGCTTTCCCCAATGCGGATATTGATAGTGTGATTAAGGATGGCGATTTAGAAACTATCCACAATGAAGAGCCAGATTTTATGTCATTGACCTATTATATGTCTTCGGCGATTGCGGCTGACCAGTTTGATGTTAACAATGAAATGAATGGCATTAAGGCACCCAATCCTTATTTACCACAAACTGAATGGGATTGGACAATTGATCCATATGGCTTTAAACATTTTCTTGAAGACTTCTACAATCGCTATCAATTACCAATTCTAATTCTAGAAAATGGTCTCGGTGCTCGTGATACGTTAACAGCCGGTGGTAAAGTACATGATGATTATCGGATTAAATATCTGGCAGATCATATTGAACGAATGCGAGAAGCTGTCGAAGATGGTGTTGAAATGATTGGGTACTTAACGTGGTCAGCAACTGATCTGTATTCAACCCGGGAAGGTTTTGATAAGCGTTACGGCTTCGTGTATGTGGATAAAGACAATCAATTGAAACGGATTAAAAAGGACAGCTTTTACTGGTATCAACAAGTAATCAAATCAAATGGTGCCAGCTTAATTGACAAAATATAATTTTTTACGCTTTGAGTAAACGATTACCTAAAAAGGAAGTATAAATTATGAGTCTATTATTAAGTCCGTCGATGATGTGTGCGAACTTTTCAAATTTGGAACAGGAAGTTAATTCGCTAGATAATGCCGGCATTGATTTTTTCCATATGGATATTATGGACGGAAGCTTTGTGCCTAATTTTGGTATGGGGCTGCAAGACTATGAGTATATCGGCAAGATTGCCCAACACCCGTTGGATGCCCACTTGATGATTGAAAATCCGGGTAAATATGTCCAATTGTTTAGTGACTTAGGTGCGCAAGTTATTTATTTTCATCCGGAAGCTGACCAACAGCCGGCGCGGGTAATTGATAATATCCACGGCTTAGGGAAAAAAGCGGGAATTGCCATTAATCCGGGAACCTCAGTGACTGCAGTTGAAGGATTATTGCCAATTGTGGATTATGTGATGGTCATGACGGTTAATCCGGGGTTTGCTGGGCAGCCATTCTTAGACTACGTACTACCCAAGTTTGAGCAACTTACGGCGTTACAAAAGCAATTTGGTTTTACGATTAGTGTCGATGGGGCAATTTCACGCCAACGTATTTCACAGTTGAAAGCTTTAGGCGTTGAAAACTTCATTTTAGGCACCTCAACACTCTTCAATAAAAATCAATCTTATCAAACAATCATTGATGAGGTCCGTTCAGAAAATACAGTACTAGCTTAGAAAGAGGTAAATTATTATGACAAAAATTGCAATTGGGTCCGATCACGTTGGTATTGAATTAAAACCGGTTATCAAAGATTACTTGGTTGAGCTAGGTTATGAAGTAACCGATTTTGGTGCCAATTCAACTGAAAGAACGGATTATCCAATTTATGGAAAAAAGGTCGGCGAAGCGGTTGCTAGCGGCGATTATGACCTTGGAATTGTTATTTGTGGGACCGGTGTTGGTATTTCGCTAGCTGCCAATAAGGTCGCTGGTATCCGAGCAGTTGTCTGCAGTGAACCGTATTCAGCGCAATTGTCCCGGCAACATAATAATACTAATGTGCTGGCTTTTGGCTCCCGGGTCGTTGGTGCTGAGTTGGCCAAGATGATTGTTAAAGCTTGGCTTGATGCGAGCTTCCTTGGTGGTCGCCACTTACGGCGCGTTGATGAACTTGCGGCGATTGAAGCTGCTGATGATGAAAAGTTTGAAGCAATTCGCACTTCCAATTCTGAACGGTATGCGGATAAATAACTGAAAGGTTAGGAGCGCCCAACATGGCAAAAAATGATTATAAGGCAATTGCTGATGCAGTGTTAAAAAACGTTGGTGGTAAAGAAAATGTTAACAGCTTAGTACATTGTGCAACGCGATTACGTTTTAAGCTTAAAGATGAAAATAAGGCTGACCAGGCAACGATTGAGAAGATTAATGGCGTGGTTTCGGTCGTCAAAAGTGGTGGGCAGTTTCAAGTGGTTATCGGTAACACGGTTGCCGACGTCTATGATCAAATTATGCCACAGTTAGGCGCAACTACTGAAACTGTGGAAGATGATGGCCCTAAAGGTAGTTTGTTTAACCGGGCAATAGATTTAATCTCAGGTATTTTTACCCCAATTCTGCCAGCGTTAATTGGCGGTGGGATGTTAAAAGGGCTTTTAATGCTTGCAGTTCAATTGGGCTTGAGTCAAAAGAGTGGAACTTACATTATTGCTAATGGTATGGGTGACGCGGTATTTTATTTCTTGCCGTTCTTATTAGCGATAGCGGCTGCTCGGAAATTTAAAGTTAATGAATATATTGCTTTGGTCGTTGCTGGTGCCTTGCTTTACCCGAATATTGTTGCAATTCTGGGTAAAGGGACGAATTTAGATTTTCTAGGTATTCCGGTAATCTCAGCGACCTATTCATCTTCAGTTTTACCAATTATTTTGGCAGTTTATCTATTATCGAAAGTTGATCATTTTTGTAAGCGGATTAATCCAAACGTGCGTAACATTTTAACGCCAGTGATTGATTTAGCTATCACAATTCCGATTACGTATATTATTGTTGGACCGGCGATGACCTATCTAGGCGATGCCGTTGCTAAAGGTTATTTAGCTATTTATAGTTTTAATCCGATGATTACTGGATTTGTGTTCGGTGGTCTGTGGGAAGTTTTAATTATTTTTGGGATTCACTGGGGAATGGTGCCAATTATTACGCAAAATATCGCGCAATTTGGGCATGATACGATTACTGGGATGATTGGACCGGCTAACTTTGCCCAGGCGGGTTCTGCGTTTGGCGTCTTTTTAAAGTCAAAGCGGGCTGATGTAAAACAAAATGCTTTGTCAGCGGCGATTACTGCCTTCTTCAGCATTACTGAACCAGCGATTTATGGGGTAAACTTAAAATATAAGAAGCCGTTTTATATTGCCTGTGGTGTTGGTGCGATTACTGGTGCCATAACGGGTGCTGCTGGGACTTCTGCTTTGGCAGCCATTCCGGTTGGTATTTTAAGTATTCCAGTGTTTGTTGGGAAAGGGTTCACAGCCTTTTTGATTGCGATAGCGATAGCATTCTTCGGGAGTGCAATTCTGACTTTCATGTTCGGCTATCAAGATATTGCTGAGGCTGAAGATTCACAAGATAAAGTATTGGTACAAAATAATGAACAGCTCAGTTCACCAGTTAATGGAACTAGCTTTGAATTAACGACAGTTAAAGACGAAGTATTCGCATCATTGAGCTTAGGTGAAGGCGTGGCCTTTGATAGTAACGACGGTAAAGTATATTCGCCTGTTAGTGGGATTGTACGCGTCGCTTATCCGACTGGGCATGCGGTCGGCATTGCCTCTGATGATGGTGTCGAAGTGTTATTGCATCTAGGTATCAATACGGTTGAATTGAATGGCAAATACTTTACTAGCCATGTCACTCAAGGTATGCGAGTAAAGCAAGGTGATTTACTAGTTGAATTCGACAAACCAGGGATTATTGAGGCCGGCTATGACACCACGGTCATGCTGATTGTAACGAATACCGATAGTTATGAATCGGTGCTACCAGAAACTTATGGAATTGTGACACGGCAGGATAATGTGTTGGAAACTAAGAAAACAGATCAAGCAGTTTTGAAGGCACAGCCAGTTTAAGCATCAAAATAGTGGTTGTATGATTGTGAAAATATGACGAATTCAACGAAACGGTTGAATTCGTTTTTTATTGCGAAAAATAAATCACAAGGGTTACTGGTGTGAGTTAGTGAAGCGTGAAAGGAATGTAACCACTGGGTATTTCTAAAAAATATAAATTAAGGGTTGCATATCTAAAAAGGATGTTTTATTATCTATGTAAGCGTTTTTACAAAAAACATACAAATTAACTTTAGGATTGTTACTCAAAACTCTTTGAGGCATTACCTTCGCTATTCATTTAGGGAGGACTGTGTCTTGAAGAGTTTTTTTGTGCGGGAGGTATTCAAATGTTTGGATTAAAAAAGAAAACGACTTTTAAAGTGGTGGCCCCAATTACCGGTGTTTGTCAGCCACTGACCGCCGTTGATGATGAAGTTTTTTCAAAAAAGATGATGGGTGATGGTTTTATGATTGCCCCCACGGCGGCTGCTAATACGATTGTAGCACCTATTGAAGCTACGGTAGCGATGTTACCAGATAGTAAACATGCTATTGGGTTAAAATCAACCAGTACCCCGATTGAATTATTGGTCCATATCGGGTTAGATACGGTGAAATTAAATGGTAACGGTTTTGAAGCATTAGTAAAACCGGGTGACCACGTTAAAGCTGGCCAGCCGGTCATCAAATTTGATTCGCAAGTGATGCAACAACATCAATTAAATATGAGTACGATGGTCATTTTTACCGCGGGTTATGCGCAAGCTATTGATTTAGGCAGCAAGTATCAACAAACCGTTGAAGCCGGGCAAGCCTTGTTGACCGCTCAATAAATTAATTAAAAAAACTAATAAGGAGGTGAGTCGTTTGTGGGTCGTTAAGAAAATTAATAATAATGCGGCCGTTTGTCGAGATAATAATGATGATGAACTCGTCGCTTTTGGTAAGGGCATTGGTTTTCCAAAAACGCCTTATGAATTAACGGATATGCGTAAAATTTCAATGACATTTTATAAACTTAATTTGCATTATTATCAATTATTAAAAGAAATTCCAGAAAACGTTTTTGAAGTGAGTGCCGAGATTGTGGCCCAAGCGCAAACGCAGATTCCGCGTAGTTTAAATCCTAATATAGTTTTTAGTTTAGCGGACCATATTAATTTTGCGATTACCCGCATGCAACAATATCAAAATATGAAATTGCCTTTTTCATATGATGTTCAGCAATTATATCCGGCCGAAACTAAAATGGGAAAATTTGCCGTTAAATTGATTCGGCAACGGTTAGATGTTCATTTGCCGAATTCAGAGGTGACGGCGATTGCGATGCATTTCGTTAATTCGCAGTCCTTGAGTGAGACGGCCACGACTAAAGATTTTACTGAAGAATTGATTGATCAAGCAACCCAGATAATCGAGCAACAATTTACGATTCAGATTGATCGTCAAGGCTTTACTTATAACCGGTTTGCGATGCATGTCCGGTATTACTTGAAACGAATTCAAGCTGATGAAGTCTTGAATGAGGACGATAACGCGACTTTATTTGAAGCGATGAAAAGCGAGTCGCCTAAAATTTATTCATGTGCGCAAGCGATTGCCACCAAGATTGATGAACAATTAAGTACCCACAGTAGTAATGATGAAATATTTTATCTAATGATTTATATCAAACGAATGTTGAATAAATCAATGAATACAACTAATGAGGAGTCTTCAAAATGAGTAATAAGAATTCACAATATGAAGCAACCGGCCAAGCGGTCCTAACCGCGGTTGGTGGTGCTGCCAATATTACGTCGGTGACCCATTGTATGACCCGGTTACGCTTTAACCTAAAAGACGCGAGTGTCCCTAACGATGATCAAGTCCGTGATATTAAGGGCGTCATTGGCGTGGCTCGCGCTGGTGGTCAATATCAAGTAATTATTGGTCAAACGGTCAGCCAAGTTTACGATGCGGTCTGTGCGGCTGGCGACTTAGCACATAATGCACCGATTAATGAAAATTTAGATGTCAATCAACCTAAAGAAAAACTAACTTGGAAGTCGGCTGGTTCGATGATTCTTAATAAGTTGGCTGGTAGTCTAACGCCGTTGATTCCGATGTTAATTGCGGCGTCGATGTTTAAGATGTTTGCCGCGGTATTTGGCCCAAGTATGTTGAATCTGATTAGTGCAAGTAGTGATTTATACAAAGTATTCACGTTTGTTGGTGATGCTGGTTTTTATTTCTTCCCAATCATTTTAGGATATACGGCGTCCAAACAATTTGGTACTTCAGCAATTGTTTCAATGTTCTTAGGGGCCATTATGATTGATCCCGATTTGATTAAAATTGTAACCGCTGGCAAAGCGTTCTCGGTATTTGGTATTCCGATGAGTTTAGTTAACTATTCTAGTACTGTAATTCCAATTATTTTGTCAGTATGGATTATGTCGTATGTGGAACGGTTCTTCAAACGCTATATTTCAGAAGCGTTGAGTACGATTTTAGTGCCAACATTGACAATTATGGTGATGGTTCCAGTTAGTCTTTGTGTGCTGGGACCGGCGGGTAACTTTATTGGTAACTACATTTGTGAAGGTATCTTAGCATTTGGTAAGATGGGTGGCGTGCCAAGTATTATCGCGATTGCAGTGATTGGGGCACTTTGGGAAATCTTAGTGATGACTGGAATGCATTTATTGATGATTACCACTATGATGATGATTTTTGCCCAATCTGGTCATGAAAACTTTGTAACATTAGGCGCAGTGGCGGCTAGTTTATCTGTTGCCGGGATGTGTTTAGGAACGGCTTTACGTTTGAAGGATAAAGACCAACGAACCTTAGCCTGGGGTTATTTAGTGGCTAGTTTAATTGGTGGCGTAACCGAACCTGGTTTGTATGGGATTGCGGTTCGTTACAAACGTCCCTTTATTGGCATGATGATTGGTGGCTTTTGTGGCGGTTTATACGCCGGCATTACCCATATTACGGCTTATGTGATGGTCCCAGTTGCTAACTTCTTGGCTTTAACCGGGTATGTTGGTGGTAGTTCAGTTAATGTTATTAATGGGGTTTTGAGTGGTGTGGTAGCCTTTATTGCTGCCGCAGTCGCAACTTATTTGATTGGCGTCGAATCCAAGCCCACGAGTATTACTGACACAACTAAAGATTTCAAATTGGTGGAGGCCTAATTTATGACAAAAGTGATTGTTCGTGCAGATGACTTAGGTTATTCTGAAGCGGTGAACTTAGGTATTGAGAAGACGGTCAAAGATGGGATTATTAATAATGTTGGGGTCATGGTTAATATGCCAACGACGCAACATGGGCTGGACTTGTTAGCAGGGACAGATGTCTGCTTAGGTTGTCATACGGTTATTTGTGCCGGTCGACCATTAACTGACCCCAAACTAATCCCAAGTATTACGACACCTGACGGCTATTTCAAACCGTCTAAAGTGTATCGCAGTGCTAAACAGGATTTTGTTGATTTAGATGAAGTTGTGCTAGAAATTGAAGCGCAGTATCAGCGATTTGTCGCGTTAACTGGTCAAAAGCCGGGTTACTTTGAAGGTCATGCGGTGGTTAGTGACAACTTCATCAAAGGGTTGCAACTAGTTGCCGAAAAGCATGATGTGCGCTTCTTGAATTTCTCATTTGATGGGACACCGACACCGCTCAACGGTAAGAAGTTATACGTAGCGATGGATAGTATGCACCCCAACTATGATCCGCTAGCAACTTTGAAGCGCATGGCTATGACGCCGCATTCGGATGGTTATGGCGTCATGATTTGTCATCCAGGGTATTTGGATGATTACATCTTAACGCATTCTAGTTTAACCATTCCCCGGACTCAAGAAGTGGCGATGCTGTGTGATGATGCTACGCGTAACTGGCTAAAAGAAAATGATATTGAATTGATTAGATATGATGAAGTTTAACAGGTATTAAGTAAATAACGGCGAATTCAACGGTCGGTTGGGTTCGCTTTTTTAATTTTCCATAGGAACCGCGTATCATAACCGTTAAAATAAAACTAATCAATCTATTCAGAAAAGTAGGTGCACACATGAATTACAACCTAATGCCAGTTAAATATTTTGTCGATGTCGTGCAAACGCACGGGTTCATTTCGGCCGCGAAGCGTAACTATGTTTCCGAGACTGCCGTTAGTACCGCGGTTAGCAAGCTCGAGGCATCACTCGGGCATAAATTATTGAATCGTTCTGCTGGGCAGTTTGCGTTGACACCAGTGGGGGAACAGTTTTATCCGCGTGCGGTGGAGATTTTGAACGCGTATAACGAGATTTGGCTTCATCCGGATCAGCATCCAGACCAATTATTACGGATTCACTTCTTACCCGGGTTAGCTGCCGATGCTGCGGCGTTTGCGCAACAATTGCCCGCTAAATACCGGATTAATTTTGATGAGGAAATGTTAGACCACAGTGTGAGTCGCCTGCTCAAAGGCAGCTATGACTTACTAGTCGGGTTCGAATTGGCCTTTGTCAATAATGCCAAAATCAAAACGGTGCCACTCCGGACGATTAGTTTTGACCTGATTTTTAACGCCACCGCTGCTGAAGATGGGGCGGCTAATTTGCAAACGATCGCGCAACAATCGACGTTTTACTTGCAGTATTGGCAGTCGACCGGAATTTCCGATATTCAAGATGCTATGATTGAAGCTTATCAACAAGCCGGTTGGGATTATCAACAGGTGGTCGGCGTCAATAGTTTTGCGGCGGCTTGTTTGAATGTCAACTTCAAAGGGGGCTTTACGATGGTCCCAGCTGATTTTGAAATTCCAGCTAATTGTGAAAATGTCTACAGATATTCTCCGGCGCAGCTACACGATGCCTTTAAGGTCGTGATTGCAATGAATAGTGCTTTATCAAAGGATTTATGCAAATTAGTTGCCCACACGATAAGTTAAAGTTATTACTAGTAACTTTTTGATGTTGGCCTTTTCTTGTGAATGAATCTACAATTTAAGCTGTAGATAAGCAAACGTTCTAAGGAAGGCGTGAGTCAAAATGAAAACGTTAACAACATCAGTAGTCGTGGTCGGTTCTGGTTCCGCGGGAATTTCCGCTAGCTTTGATTTGTATCAGCGACACGTGCCATTTATCTTACTTGAACGGGGTGACAAAGTTGGTGGGGCCGGTAAATTCGGCGCTCACGGCGTCTTTGCTATCAATTCTAAGCAACAGCAAGCCCAAGGCGTTACATATGGCTATCGCGAGGCGTTTCAAGGCTTCACCGATTATAATCATTACTTCGTCAATGGCGAATTATTGGCGCGCTTCTTAAAAGCGTCAGGTGAAAATGTAGACCGGCTGGCCGCGATGGGGTTGCCGGTGACCGTTGAGCCGAGTGAACAAAAAGCGCATTTGCATGACCCGCTGGTTTATCATAAATTCAATAATTTCAAAGAAAAAATGGCTAACTGGGATGCGTTACCGGCTAAGTTTGTCGCCGCGGGTAATCAAGTCTTAACCGAAACAGCAGCGGTTGATCTCGATTATGACGACGGGCTTAAAGCGGTCATCGTCGCCGATAAAAATGGTGAGCAGACCCGCATTGAAGCACAAAAAGTTATTTTTGCGGATGGTGGTTATTGTGGTGATGCGACGATGATGGCGGCCAAATATGCGGACAGTGCCGAACTCTTGAACTTAGGTGAGCGTAAAGCCGATGGCACCGGAATTAAGTTAGCTAAGCAGCTGGGCGCGGACACGACCCACCATCCGGTCTTATTTGCCCATGGTTGTGCGCCGAGTCGCAACATCAACCCGATGCGTCGCGACAGTAGTGTGGAAACTTTGACGAACTTACCGTTACTGTGGGTCGACCAAACGGCTAACCGCTTCGTCAACGAAGATGTGGTCTATGACTTTGCGATGTGGGCGAATGCCGCGCATAACGTTAACGGCAAGTATTACGTCTTAGTTGACCAAGCCACACTGGACAAGTTCAAGACGAGCGAAGTGCCACTAGAAGATACCTTTGAACGTCAATTTTGTGAAGTCGGTGAGACGCCGAAGACGACGGTGGGCCCATTGCCAAATATTCAAGCGGACTTTGATGCGGCGGTGACAACTGGCGAAGTCGTTAAAGGGACTGATTTAGCGGACTTAGCGCGACAATTACAGTTACCATTAACGGCGTTGCAACGGAGTTTGGCAGCGTATAACCAAGCCGTTGCGACTAAGACTGACGAGGTCTTTTTGAAAGCGGCTGACGAATTGTTATTTGATGTCCAAGATGGCCCAGTTTATGCCATTGTCGAACATTGCGCCATTTTAGGTACGCTCGACGGGGTC
Organism: Lactiplantibacillus fabifermentans DSM 21115; assembly: GCF_000498955.2. Lineage (GTDB taxonomy): Bacteria > Bacillota > Bacilli > Lactobacillales > Lactobacillaceae > Lactiplantibacillus > Lactiplantibacillus fabifermentans. The sequence continues at coordinate 14,609 of NZ_AYGX02000167.1, forward strand.
AATGTAAACCGTAACTGTGAACCAGTGACGAAAGCAGGCGCGCCGATTAAAGACTTATACGTCGTCGGCAATAACGTCAATGGGCTCTATTCAGATGGTTATCCGAGTTATGAAGGAATTGCCAATGGGTTTGCGTTTGTATCTGGTTGGATTGCCGCTAAAGAAGCGGCGCAAAGTTTGAAATAGGAGGAAACATCATGTTAAAAGATAAAGTAGCGTTAGTCACCGGGGCGGCTCAAGGAATTGGTTATGCGATTGCGGCTGAGTTTGCCAAGCAAGCGGCCAATGTGGTTTTGGCGGATTACAATCCCAAAGTTAACGAAGTCGCTGAACAGTTAAATGCCAAGTCAGCTGGCCAAATAACTGGATTAGTCATGAATGTGATGGACAATGACAGTATCAAAAATGGCTTGGATCAAGTGATTAACGATTTCGGCCACCTCGACTATGTGATGAACAATGCGGGTGGCGGCGTTTTGAAGCCCTTTGCCGAATTGACCGATGATGACTTTGATAAGACCATCAACCTGGATTTGCGCGGGACCTTCCAATGCATGCGCGCTGAAATCAACGTCTTCTTGCAGCAAGGTTATGGCTCGATTGTCAATACCGGGGCGTTAGGCAGTATTTATAATCCGGGTGGCATGGGCGCTTATAATGCCGCCAAAAATGGCATTATGGGGATGACGCAAGCCGCAGCCGTCGATTATGCTGAGGTAGATTGTAAAATTAATCCGAACGCTGTTCGGACAAAAAAGATCAGCTTCC
>NZ_AYGX02000024.1 GCF_000498955.2 Lactiplantibacillus fabifermentans DSM 21115
GGTTATGCTGAACAATTTGTCCAAAAATTCGGATTAAATTTGCAATCTACCATGTTCATAAATCCGGGTAAATAAAAAGACACCCAACAAGGTGTCTTTTTCATTATTCACTAACTTTACTATTCTCTTCCGCCAAAGCAGTCAAATGCTCAAACAGAATCCCTTCCCGTAGACCATTCTGCGAGAAAATCATCCGGTCGGAATCTAAGAACCGCATCAGCGTAATTGCTGGAATCATCCCGCCGACAATAATATCGGCGCGGTCTCGAGCCAAACCCGGAATCTTGGCGCGACCCGCTGCGTCTTGGGCTAAGACGGTGTCAAAAGTTTGATAAATGGCATCGTCTTTCAATTGATAACCGTGGATATCTTCGAAGTTCAATAAGTGGCTTTGACGGCGGTTAATTTTGGCGAGGGTGCGGTTACTGCCGCCCAGGCAAACTAACGGTAAGTTTAAGCCGTTGCGCAACCACCAGACACTATTGAAAATTTTATCAACGAAGGTCATCGCTTTGAATAGCGTATTGGCAGGGACGAGATCGTCTAAGCCGAATTTTTCCGACAAGCTGACGGCGCCAATGGGTAAACTAATCATTTCTTTGGCGCGGCCATTAATCATTAAGACTAATTCACAGCTGCCGCCACCCGTATCCATCATGACACAATTGGTGGTTGGTAACGTGTTGGCCACGCCGAGGTAGTCATAATAGGCTTCGGTCGTGCCAGGTATGACCTCAATGTCGAGGCCAACTTCGGTTTTGACTTGTTTGAGAAATTTCTTTTGGTTGCTCGCTTTACGCGTCGCGGCCGTGGCCACCGCGCGCAAGTTTAAGTTGGGCAACTTGCTATAAATTTCTTTGAAACCTTGCAACGCCGTAATCGTTCGGGCGATGGCGTCTGGTTGTAAGGTCGGAGTTTCCGTTAAATCTTCATTTTCTGATAGCCGGACCATTTCTTTGAGTCGGTGGGTGACAGCGTAATTACCATCTTCATCAATTTGGGTCACGGTCATCCGGCAAGAGTTGGAGCCTAAATCAATGACTGCCAGATTTTCCATAAATTATTCATCTCCCTCGTCACTTAACGGGTTCGGTTCGTTTTTCGGACTCATCATTGGGACAAATTGATGGGCATTACTGGTCGATGTTGGGGTCTCATGATCCGCAGCCACAGCTTTTTCAGCGGTTTCGATAAACGTTGCTTGCGAATCTAAAACGACTAAGCCGCGACGGTCACATTTAACGTATTCGTTATCCGCTTGTAAGACCCGTGTTTTGACCGTATCGGCCCACATCGTATCGAAGATGGCCATTGCTCGTTTACTGATTTCCGGCTGTAATAGTGGGAAGAGTAATTCGACCCGCCGGTTTAAGTTCCGCGTCATCATATCGGCACTGGATAAGTAAATTTGCGGTTCACCATCATTACTGAAGTAGTAAATCCGGCTATGTTCCAAGAGACGGCCGATGATCGAATGCACTTCAATATTGTCTGAAATCCCTTTGATGCCCGTCCGTAAACAACAAATCCCGCGAATGATTAGTTGAATCTTAACACCCGCATGTGAAGCTTCGTAGAGTTTACTGATAATTTGTGGGTCAGAAAGTGAGTTCATTTTCATCTTGATGTGCGCTGGCCGCCCCGCTTTGGCGATTGAAATCTCATCGTCAATGCGTTCGTTGATGAAATCCCGAATACCGTCGGGCGAGATGTGGAGCTTGTGAAAATAAGGTGGTTCCGAATACCCGGACAGCATGTTGAAAATGTTTGAGGCATCAATCCCCATATCCGTATCGGCGGTAAATAGCCCCATATCGGTATAGAAGTGGGCGGTCACATCGTTATAGTTCCCCGTCCCCATGTGCATGTAGCGTTTGATACCTTCGCTTTCACGCCGGACGACTAAGGCTAACTTACAGTGCGTCTTTAAGCCAATCAAGCCATAAATAACGTGGCAACCCATTTCTTCAAGCTTCTTGGCCCAATGGACGTTGTTTTCTTCATCGAAACGCGCTTTAACTTCGACTAAGACCGTCACTTGCTTGCCGTTTTGGGCGGCTTGACCTAAATACTTGATGATTGGTGAGTCGGCGGAGACCCGGTATAGCGTCATCTTAATGGCTAAAACGTCGTCATCTTCGGCGGCTTCGTGAATGAAGTCCACGACGGGTTGGAAATCGTCGTATGGATATTGCATCAAAATGTCATGATCTTTAATCAAGTCAAAAATCGACTTTTCACGATAGACCGCGGGATAGTACGCGTGATATTTCGGATAATTCAAATCGGCGTGGCCCGTTACGGACTTGACCAATTTGGAGAGGAACGTTAAGTTTAACGGTCCATTAATAATGTAAAGCGAACTTTCTTGGATGCCGAGGGCTTTCGCTAAGCGGGTCCGTTGGTGTTTACTCATGCTCTTTTCGACTTCTAAGCGCATGACTTTCCCGTGTTCGCGCATCTTCAATTGTTTTTGAACTTCTTTTAACAAGTCGGAGGTATCTTCTTCGGCGACGTCTAAGTCCAAATCCCGAATAACGCGATACGCGCTCGTTTCCTTGACAGTATAGTTGATGAATAAAGAACCGACAAACGCTTTGATAATATCTTCAATCAAAATAAATTGGTTGTCGCCGCCTGGTAAGATGACGACCCGTGGGAAGACATCCGGCACTTGGACGGTCGCAAACTTGCGGTCTTTTTTATTGCCATTTTTATAAATGCGTAATGCAATATTTAAGGTGTTGTTCCCAATGAATGGGAAGGGCCGTGACGAATCATCGGCCATCGGGGTTAACGCGGGGTAGAGTTCATCATCGAAGTAATTTTTGACGAATGTGTATTGTTCCTCGCTCAGTTCTTCCATGGTCAAAATACGAATATCATGTTGTTCCAGTAACGGTAATAAGGACCGGTTCAACGTGTTATATTGCCGTTTGACCATTTCGTGGGCTTTAGCGCTAATCGCTTCCACTTGGTCAGCTGGTGTCAGGCCCGCGGGATCGGCTTTTTCATAGTTGACGGAGATTAACTTACGTAATGAGGCCACCCGAACCGTAAAGAATTCATCCAAATTACTTTGAGTGATACCTAAAAAGCGGACCCGTTCAAGCAATGGGTTGTCTTTATCGCGCGCTTCATCCAATACCCGATAGTTGAAATCCATCCAACTGAGTTCCCGGTTGGTATAGTAGCTTTCTTTTTGATAATTCATTTTAACGAACCCCCCGGCGTTTGATAATTGGTGTTAATCCAAAGACTTCTTCAAAGAACTTAGCTTTTTGAGAAAAGACCCAGTTTTCTAAGAATAAGTCATCATGGGCATAACACGTAATAATAACTTTTGGATTTTTAATTGAAACCGAAATTTTGCTGATCTTTTGTTGGCGTCCGTCGTCTAACGCATCCGCTAACCGTAAGATGGCAGACAGCTTGGAAACGACTAAGCGTTGCTTTAAGCTCATATGTTCAAAATGCTTGATGTCCTTTGAAGGCGTCTGGGCACTGTGGTAGCGCGCAATCGTCGCAATGGTCTTGCGTTCAGCGTTAGTTAAACCGGTCAATTCAGTGGCCCGTAAAATGTAATCCGAATGCATGTAGTGTTGATGTGGGTCGATATAACTACCGACATCATGGACAATCGAGGCAACTTCTAGTAATAGACGTTCGCGTTTACCTAAGTGGTGGAGTGGCTTTAACTGGTCAAATAAATGTAACGAGAATTTGGTCACTAAGTCGCGGTGCTTTGGTTCCACGTTATAGCGGTTGGACAAATTTTTCGCGGCGGTGACGATTTGGTCGCTGAAATTGTATTTCTTGTAGCCGAGTTTAACGGCTTCTTCAATAATTAAGCCATCTAATACGGTCACGTTGCCTAGCCAAATCGTTTCGGCATTCGTGAGTTCTAATAATTCGTTGATTAATAATAGTTCGGGAATGACGATGCGGACGTTTTCTTCTTCCACTTCGTACTTTTCCATTAAGTACTGGTCAGAGGCGTTGACGATGTCGTCATAGAGCGCTTGAAAATCATGTTTGCTGATTTCCGCCACGCCGGTTTTGGATTGCGCTTCTTGGAAAATGTTTGAAAACGGCGCGACTCCTAACATGACCACGTTACTTGGTTGTTCACGACGCGTCGGTAGGAAACGGCCAAAGTCGTTGATTTGACTTGAAATGTAGTCATCGAGGACTTCCACATAATTGGGTACGCTGGATTGTAAGTCTTCCAAAACTTCGGCAATCCGTACGGGGCCTAAGCGCAAGCTCCGCGAAAAGGCAAAGTTACCCTGGTCATAATGGGAAATACCGACACTCCCGGAGTTAATCCCCAGTAAGTAAGTCGGCTTTTCAATCATGGTCTTAAATTTGGGAAAATGCACAGCGACCGCGGCTGAGCGGAGATACGTTTCTTGACTGTTGGAAAGCCAGTCGATTTTTAAACCGGTCCGCACGAGTAATTGGTCTTGAATGTAGTCGGCATTGTTGGCCATTGATAGCGACCACGACCCCCATAAATGGTAGTCTTTGACGCCGTAATCGTGCATGATTTGCACAAAGCCGGTCAGTGCTTGGGTCGCTTGTTCAACGGAGTCATAATCAATGGAATGTTGATCATAAATATCTTCGCCTAATGAAACGTCGGACCGGACCCGTTCGACTTGTTTTAATGTCCTTAAATTAACAATCGATAATTCAATGCTTTGGACATTGATCATCATAATACCAAATAGTTTTGTTGCCATGATTATCCCCCAGTTTAGCTAATGGCTGACTCCATTTTTAGGTAATGATAAGTTACCAGTTTCGGTGGTCAATAATTATACTTATTATAATTTTAACATAGGATAGGGCGCCAAAAAGCACGAATTCCGCCTCTAAAGGCTTTAATATCGAAAAAGTTAGTTGTGTGACGTCAATAAAAACAGCATGATTCAAACGTTACGTGGCACGTTTGAACCACGCTGCTTATAAAATCTCGTGATTGTCGATAATTAGTTTGTTCAAATGTTTTTCAACGCGCTGGTCTTCCGGCGGCCACTGCATGTAGTCGCCGTACATCCGGGTCAAAATATCATCATACGCTTGGGGAATCTGCACTTGCATGTCCTCAAAGGGCACGGTCGTTAAAGTCGTGAGTTCGTCGCGTGACATGATTTCTTTATCGTAGTCATACTGCGAAGCCAAGTTTTTATAGGTGCGTGAATCAGATTGTTCGTATAAGCGCATATAGCCTTCGCGGTCAGCCTTGTGACTATTAACTTCCGCTAATTGTTGGGCCGTTTTGCGGTGGAGCACATTGCGCAAAGGGGTTTTGACAAAATTGTAGTTGAGCTTTAACAAAATGGTCGCATCTTCTAAGCGGTAATGCATGAGTTGCGCGCGCCGCAAGCTTTCGTCATCGGGAATTTTGTCGAAGGGAAAGATGTCGACGAAGACGCCTTTAAACGCGTTGTTAACATTATTTTTTTCTTCTATATAAGTATTAACATCTAATAGTTTCATATAACTTAACCCATAGTCAGGGTCGCTAGCGCCCGTTTGCAAGAAATATTGTTCCGGGTCGAGATAACGATTCGCGACGGCGATGAAGCGTTGGTATTCACTGCGCCGCATCCCGATATCGATATCGTCATCCCAAGGAATAAATCCGTGATGCCGAATCGCGCCGAGCAACGAACCGCCGATTAAAAAGTAGTCAATGTGTTCTGCATCGCAAATGTCGATCACGGTCTGCATCAGCCGTAATTCTACGTGATGCAAAGGTGTGAGTGCCATATTTTTCGCTCCTTTTCGTAAGCGTTTAATCTACTTACATCATACACTTTGTCCTGCAAAATTGTTAGGCAGGATGCTTTACCTTGATAAAAAGCGGGAATTGCATGGTTAATCAATGCAAATTAGTTAAAGGCGTGTTATATTCTAGGAAAATTAAGCATAATGAAACAGAAATGATGGTGAGTGTAATGGAAAATGCCGAATTGAATAGTTTATTAAACACGTACTTTGAAGCGTACCAGGGCACAACTCGGATCATGGCCGACCTTGTGGCGTGGCCATTAAGTCAGAACAAATTATCGTTTGAACAATTTTTAATTTTACGGCGGATTGCCACGAGTGATGAAGTCACCTTAAATGATATTGCTCTACAGCGGCAAGTGACGCGCAGTGCCATTTCGCGGCAAGTCAAAGCCTTATTAGCCCAACATTATGTGTTCCAGGTTCCCGACCCCCGCGACCGGCGCCGCTTGTATTTGCATTTAACCGCCGGGGGGCAACGGGTAGAATTATTAGTCAATGAGGCGATTACCGAGCATTTTGATTTGTGGGTCAAACGGTTAGGCGCGTCGCAAATTGGTGAGGCGTTAACGATGATGGAAAAGTTTAGTGACCAAGTCTTGCAATTGACACCGCAAGATAAGGCCCAATAATTGTTCAAAACAACCGCCTGTTGTCGGTTTTTCTAAATATTATTGAATGTGTAATTGCCGTTGTGAGTCAGCAGCAATTCCAGTAGCCGTGGCGAACGGTTCGAGCCAAAAAGCGGTCGCGAACCTCACTTTGAAGCTTGGCACAGTTCACCAATCTCCAAAGATGTCGGTGCCGTAAGTCCGGCAAAAAACAGCCGAACTAACGCCACTTGCACGGCAACTTCCATTGCTGCTAACTCACAACTAAATGGATTTTTTTACAAGAAAATGTGGCAGCCACCAACGCAGTGATTAGCTGGTTTATCGGTGACTTGGTTGTTTCATTTATCTAGTTGTACGTAAGTTCGATGCTAGGAAGTCTTTTCAAAGATGTTATTTTATATGACTGGTAATGAGCGCTAGTTGTAGCTTCACCAATGTATGGAAAGCCCCATGTTGTCGCACGGTTCGACTATCAAAATAGTGAAAAACAAAATGGGTACCTGATGAATTTCAACTTCATCAGGTACCCATTTTGAGTTATCTCAGTGGCGTAGCACTGTCACGGGAATCAGTTGGCACGTGGCCGGCGAACTCCCGTGACTGGGCTATGCGGATGTGACTTTAGTGTTTGAAGAAGTTACAGTACACGCCTTCACATGCTTCCAAAAACATCCCAATGGCCATCAAGTACATGGCGGCCATGTTTTGCATGGTAAAGACTAAGTAAAGTAAGACTGCATACATGATTAAGAAAAAAATGGCACTAAGCTTTGAACTAGCCAAAATTCACGCCCCCCAGTTGAAATTTGTTAAGGTTCACTTTGTAACCATTTTCATTCTACCGCTCTCGATGAAAAATTGAAAACGGAAGTAAATAATGTTCGAAATTAAATAGTGTTCGGATATTGATTTTAATTCTGAACAATGATAAGCTTAATTCTGTTACAAAGTTAGAAAACACGAACGTTTACAAATGTGAAATTTCTACTTTTTTAAATTTCGGGAGGGAATCATGAATAAAATTGCGGCATATTTTAATTTCTCAGAATTGAAGACGTCCATGCGAACCGAAGTTTTGGCCGGTTTGACAACGTTTGTCTCCATGGCATATATCTTGTTTGTTAACCCAAGTGTTTTAGGCGCTTCGGGGATGGACAAAGGGGCGGTCTTTACGGCCACTGCTTTGGCCTCAGCATTAGGTTGTTTATTGATGGGGTTAGTTGCGAAGTATCCAATCGCGATTGCACCGGGTTTAGGGGTCAACGCATTCTTCACGTATTCCGTCGTGATTGGGATGGGTGTAAAATGGCAAACGGCTTTAGCTGGTGTCTTTGTTGCTTCAATCATTTTTATCATCATTACGATCTTCAAGTTACGGGAAATGATTATTGATGCAATTCCACGCGATATGAAATTAGCGATTTCCGCGGGGATTGGTTTCTTCATCGCTTTTATCGGGTTACATGGTGGGGGCTTAATTGTCGCTAACAAGTCAACCGTTGTCGGTTTGGGTTCTTTATCCGTCGGGACGACTTGGTTAACCATCTTCGGGTTAATCGTGACCTTAATCTTAATGGCCCGCAAAGTTCCCGGTGGTATTTTTATCGGGATGGTCTTAACGTCAATCTTAGGGTTAGTCACCGGTCTGATTAAAATGCCAACCTCGATTGTTTCAGCCGCGCCATCATTGAAACCAACTTTTGGGGTCGCTTTATTCCATATTAGTGATATCAATTCATTACAATTAATTATTGTCGTTTTGACGTTCTTGTTAGTAACGTTTTTTGATACGGCTGGTACCTTGGTTGGTTTAGCCGAACAAGCTGGCTTTATGAAGAACAACAAAATGCCACGGGTTGGGAAAGCTTTGATGGCCGACTCGACTTCGATGTTAGTCGGTTCCGTATTAGGGACTTCACCAACTTCTGCTTATGTTGAATCATCCGCGGGGATTGCCGTGGGTGGTCGTTCGGGGATGAGTGCCGTAGTTACTGGGATTCTCTTCATTTTAGGGTTATTCTTCTCACCACTATTGAACGTCGTTACCGACCAAGTTACCGCGCCAGCCTTGATTATTGTCGGGGTCTTAATGGCCGAATCGTTGAAACAAATTAGTTGGGAACGTTTTGAAATTGCGGTGCCCGCTTTCTTGACGGTTATCGGGATGCCGTTAACGTACAGTATCTCTGATGGGATTGCCTTAGGGTTCATCTCATACGTCATCACGATGGTGGCTACGAAGCATGCAAAAGAAGTCCATCCATTAATGTATGTCTTGTTCTTTGTCTTCATATTATTCTTGTGGATATTGAACGTCTAACTAAAAATAATCAGGCAACGTCATCCAATTGGATGGCGTTTTTTTATGCTTGAAAGTTGGAACTTGCCGCTGCCAGCTGACCGTCATGGAAGCCGCCATGGGGACCGGCCCAAGCCTGAGGGGCGGTCTTGGGCCTCGCTTTTGAGCCGACAACCCGCGTCTCAAAAGGCGTCGGTGGTGTAAACGGGATAAAGACCAATCCCGTTAACGCCACCGACATGGCGGCTTCCATGACGGTCAGCCGGCAAGCTATATTGCTTTTTTAACGAGAGCTGCGCAGGCAATTAGTTACTTGAAGCTTTTGCTGTTATCAAGCCGGTTATGGTGATTGTTCCGTTCGTTGTTATTATCGAATGTTTATAGATAATGATTAACTATTAAAGCAGTAATCAATGTTAAAAGATCCCCGAACTGCTACTAACAGTTTGTAGATCTTTTAACATTGGTCGCGAGTTCAATTAGTTGATGGGACAATCGACAGTAATAATTATCGGCGGTGAGCAAAACATCATCAAAAAATACTTACAAAAAGTAAGTGATATTACTTGCGTTTATATCTGCAAGCGCTTTATAATGATCGTGTTAAATAATTACAGGGGCCAACGGTGGTCCTTGGCAACTTAAGGAGTGCGATGCGGTTATGACGAAGATGATTGCTGGACAAGCATTAGTTAAGGTTTTAGAAGCCTGGGGTGTTGATCATATTTATGGGATTCCGGGTGGGTCCATTAACCATACGGTCGAAGGACTTTATTTGGAAAAAGATAAAATTGATTATATTCAGGTACGGCACGAAGAAGTGGGCGCGATTGCGGCGTCGGCCGATGCGAAGTTTACGGGGAAGATTGGGGTCGCGTTTGGCTCCGCCGGCCCTGGGGCGACACATTTATTCAACGGCTTGTATGACGCTAAGATGGACCACGTGCCGATGTTAGCGTTAGTTGGGCAAGTGCCACAGCCAACCATGAATACCAACTATTTCCAAGAAATGGATGAAACCCCAATGTTTAGCGACGTTGCCGTTTATAATCGGACTGCTACGACGGCCGAACAATTGCCATATATGGTCAACCAAGCGATTCGGGAAGCCTATCGCCAAAAGGGGCCAGCCGTTGTCATTATTCCAGAAGATTTATCTGCGACCGAAATCGACTATGAACCAGTCTCAACGCCTAATACGGTCAGTGATACGTTCACCCAACAAGTCGACCCGGCAGCTATTACGGCGACGTTGAAATTATTGAAGGCTGCTAAGCACCCGTTAGTTTATGCCGGGCGGGGGTTACTTGGCGCTAAGGATGAACTGGTTAAATTCAGCGAACAATTTAATATTCCAGTTATGAATACCGTCCCCGCAACGGGTGTGATTCCAACTGACCATCCCAATGCGATTGGGACGTTTGGCCGGTTAGGGACGAAATCTGGTTTTGAAGCCTTGCAACATGCCGATTTGATTTTATTCTTAGGCTCAGAATTCCCATTTGCCTCATTTTGGCCAAGGGGGATCAAGATTATTCAAGTCAATAACAATGTATTTGATATCGGCAAGATGGTTGCGATTGATTATGCCGTTGTTAGTGATGCCAAGGCTTATTTGGAAGCCATGATTGCGACTGGCGAAACGTTGCCTAAGACCACTTGGTTAACAGCTAACCAGACTAACAAACGCAACTGGGATGCCTGGCTCAAACAAATTGCCAGTGATGACAGCCAAGGGTTAACGCCCGAAGCCGTCATGCAAAAAGTTGCCAGCATTGCCGGCCCGAAAGATACGTATGGGGTCGATACTGGGAACGTTTCTGAATTTGCCGTCCGTGGCTTACCAATGAATCACGACCAACGTTTCGCCTTATCCGGCTTATTTGCCACGATGGGCTTTGGCCTACCAGCTGGGATGGCCGGTGCGTTGAGTGTCAAGGACAGTCAAGCTTGGTCATTTTCCGGTGACGGCGGTTTTGCGATGGTCGCGCCAGATTTGATTACCGAAGCTCGTTATGAATTACCAGTCATTAACGTCATCTTCAGTAACCAGCGTTTCGGGTTTATCTATCGTGAACAAGTCGACACGAAGCAACACTTATACGGAGTGGACTTAACGGATGCTGATTGGGAAAAGGTTGCTGATGGCTTTGGCGCAATTGGCTTTACGGTGACGAATAACCGCGAAGTTGAAGAAGTCTTTGACCAAATCAAAGATTTACAAGCTAAGGGTAATCGCAAGCCAATTGTTGTTAATGCGGTGATCAAGAATGATGACCCAATTGGGACGGCCTACATGCCACTTGATCCAAAATTATACGGTCAAGATGCGGTTGATGAATATGCTGAAGCCAATCATATTGACACGAAGCAACAGCCATCTCTCGGGGAATTACTTCGTGCACAAGGCGACAATTTATAAGTTTAGTTAGCTTTTTAAATGCTGACGAACTCAAAACGCTATGATGTTTTTAATAGAAAAGTCGCTTAAATCAAGAGTTAATCACAAATCCCGAACTGAATAGCATTGTTGTAGCGCTATAACGTTTCGAGTTAAAACACAAAATGACTATCATGAATTGCTAAAATCCGTGATAGTCATTTTTAGTAAGAAAATGGTGGTTATTTAAATAGTGTGTGGATATTAGCGGTCGGTCAGCTGCAACGACGCTGTGTCGAAGTTCTTAGCGGGTGTAGTGCGGCCGCTTAGAACTTGGGTCGTGTTTGGTGACGGTTGGGCTATGACTGGCACCAAACCGCCTGGTGAGACCGCGCTTGGGCTCACCAGGGTCGCCCCACAGCGTTGTTGCAGCTGACCGACCGCGAGTAATAAAAAAAGCGCCCGCACTGAGCGGACGCTTCAAGATAACATTATTTATTAAAAGTATCAGCTTCGACATCTTTAATAAATTGTTCCAAATGGTCAAAGTAAACGGGGGCGTTATCAATCATGTGATGATGACCACCGTTTGGCGTGGTGACGAGGCGTGAATTAGGAATGTCACGCGCCATGCGCCGGGCCGTGTCCAATGGCATCGTTTCGTGTTCGCCGAAAGTTAATAAGGTTGGCACTTTGATGTTATGGATTTGGTCACGGACGTCCCAGTCTTTGAGCTTCCCGGTGATAACGAATTCGTTGTCACCTTGGAAGGCGTTGTAAACGGGTGTCGCCATCGTGCTGATTAAATGTGAGATGGCAACGGGTTGCTTGCGGTCCACATAGTTGGCATTTAAAACGTCAACGTATTCTTGGTACTTCGGATCATTCCAGTTGCCTTCCGCTTCTTTTTGCTTCATGTAAGCCACGGCATCGGCGGGTAAGCATTCTTCACGGCATTTGTTGACGTTAACGACGTATTCGTCGATGTTGTCGACCATGCTCGAAATAATGGCACCCTTTAAGTGTTGGCCATATTTCAAGGCATACATCATGACTAAGGCGCCACCCCATGATTGGCCGATTAAGTAGAAGTTGTCTAAACCAAGTTTTTGACGCACTTCTTCGACTTCATCCAAAAAGTAGTCATAGCTCAAATACTTTTTGGCAATTTCTGGGTCGGAATAATCCGGTTGGTCCGAATACCATGAGCCTAATTGGTCATACATGGTGACTTGCACGCCTAAATCAGCGAGCTTTTCACCGAAGTTTTCGTAGTATTCGTGATTGCCACCAGGACCACCGTGTAAACAAAGCAAATGAATGTCGCCTTCGCCTTGGGTGTTCGTCCATAAATGGTAGCCATTATCTAACGTCAAGATCGTTGTCCCTTGTTTCAAATGATCACCTTATTTCTATATATTTTAACTAATATTAACACTGATTCACAGATGGGGTCAAAAGGCACTCGTTTTACTTGCGTAACCGGTGTCAACTTTTGTAGGATAGCTTAGAGGTGACGACATGCTATTACAAGAAAAAATGCAACGGACGGCTTTTTCCGCCAACGAACAAGCCATTGTCGATTTTATGTTGCAACAACAAGATCAGTTGAAAGTTTATGGGACCCCGCAACTGGCCCAAGCGACTTATACGTCACCGTCAGTGGTCGTGCGGGTCGCCAAAAAGCTCGGCTTTAGTGGGTGGCGGGCCCTCAAAGCGAGCTTCTTAGCGGAAGTCGAATATTTACAGACGAATTTTAAAAATTTAGATGCCAATCAGCCGTTTACGGCCCAAGACCCGTTGATGACGGTGGCAGGAAAAGTCACGCAATTAGAAATTGAGAGCGCTAACGATACGCTGGCATTGTTAGACCATGACCGCTTATTAGCGGCCCGCCAAATTTTATTGAATGCGCAGAGTATCAATGTTTTTGGCTTAGCAAATTTGTTGTTTTCGGCGGATGAATTTGTTTATAAAATGCGCCATCTGGGTAAACAAGCCCAGACGTTTCCCATTCAAAATATGATGTTTCAAGAAGCTGCCATGTTGGGACCAGCCGATTGTGCCATCGTCATGTCATATTCGGGTGAGTCCGATCCGTTATTTACCGTCACGGATATTTTGCAACAACGCCAAGTCCCGATTATTGCGTTAACGAGTATCGGTGAGAATCGCTTATCACGATTGGCAGATGTCACGTTAAAGGTGACCACCCGCGAAAATTCTTATCGAAAGATTGCGAGTTTTGCCTCGTTAACTTCGATGCGGTTAATCTTGGACATATTATATAGTAGTTATTTTGCGTCGAATTATGAACAAAACATGCAATTCAAGGTCGATTTAGGCACTTTGACAGAAAAGCGTCCGCTAGATAATCATATTATTGACGATGACCTGGACTAGCCGTGATGAATAATGCCCCGGTCGAGGTAACTTTTAACGGCGATTTCGGCAACTTCAATGGGGGTGTAGCGTGGTTGATAGTCGAGCAGTTTCTGGGCGTTAGCGATACTATACTGACCACTGCGGGCAATATGGTAATACGTATGTTCAGCGGCGGCCGGGTCCGCTAGTTGTTGCGTCCATTCCGGCCACGGTAAAAAGTCGATTTGAGCTTGTTCACCGAAATAAGCATACATGGCTTGCGCATACCCATAAAGCGTGATGGAACTAGCTGCCACGGCATGGAAACTTTCACCTAAAGCCACATTACGATGGGTGATGGCGTTAGTAAAGACTTGGGCGACGTCATCAGCATGGACCAGATGTAAGGTTTCCATACCGAAGTTTGGTAAGGTCACTGGTTGACCGTCGGCAATTTTTTGAAAGACACCGGTTTTGGCGTTACCTAGCGGATTGATGATGTTCCAACCGGGACCGGAAATTTGACCAGGCATAATAATGGTCGCGGGAAAGCCTTGTTCGCGATATAATTGTTTCAAATATAACTCCGATTGATATTTTTGCCGGCCGTATTCATCTAACGGATGTTTGACCGCATTGGGGTCGGCTGGTAAAGTGGTGGCGCGACCATGGGCCCAGACTGAAGAACAAAAGATATAGTGGCTGAGCTTCGTTGGTTGCAAGGCCGTTACTAACGCCTGCGTGTCAGCTAAGGTGAAGCTAATCAAGTCGACCACAATATCGGCATTTTCAGCCGCCACTTTAGCGGCAAAGTCGGGGTCTTGTTGGCGGTCCAAATACAAGTGCTGAACTTGGTTCCAAGCGCTGTCAGTCACGTACGGTTGATGTTTGCCACGCGTGACGGCGGTGACATCATAGCCGAGTTTAACGAGTTGTGGGACAAGATACGAACCAATGTGGCCGGCGCCACCGAGAACGATTACTTTAGTCATAATAAAAAACTCCTTTGAATTGATTGGTTTTACTTTACCAGCTCCTAAACCATGGTAGAATAGGCGACGGACGTTTTAGAAAGGCTTTCCAGTTTTTGTTCGGTTATAACCTGCTGTTTGTAAAAGGTAGATTGCAAATTTAATCCGAATTTTTGGACAAATTGTTCAGCATAA
>NZ_AYGX02000168.1 GCF_000498955.2 Lactiplantibacillus fabifermentans DSM 21115
CGCCGATAGTAGTTGGGGGATCGCTCCCTGCGAGGGTAGGACGTTGCCATGCAAACAGTAAAGGATCACTTCGGTGGTTCTTTTTTTGTGTTCATAAATAAGAATTGATTTTCAAGCGCAGCAAATGGCCGATTATTTGCCAGTTGTAAATCTAAGTCTCAAGGCTAAGCATGAACTATAGCTGTGGTGTTGGTTTGAAGTGCGCCAATTAGCACCTGATAAACATGACGGGGGCTTGGTGGGCGCTTTGTAAGCCCCTAAAGGTGGGTAATGGTATTTGGACGGTAAGTTGTTACTCGCGGTTAGAAGCGGTGTGACGGCGGTGGTTTAAACGGCCTGCCGAGCCCATTGCTTGGCTGGTACGGAGCAGCTCAATACTGATATTTAATTTGCAGCCAACCTTTGGTATACTGTTAAATGATTAACGCCGTTTTAGCTCAGCAGGTAGAGCACTTCCATGGTAAGGAAGAGGTCGGCAGTTCAAATCTGCTAAACGGCTTCAAGACGTTATTTCTAGTTGTTTATAGTGAAACAAAAATCATTGCTAGAGTCTGGGAAAACTCTTCGAACGTTGACCTCCAGCAAGTTAAAATGTTTCTCGTACCGGGACCAGCCGGCGCCAAAGAGCGGTCACTGGCTTCGTTTTTGAGCTCAGCCAAGACCGCTAATCTCAAAAATCGTCCTTGTTCTAAGCCGAGAAAACCACTCGACTAAGAACAATATCGGTACGTTCACACTTTAACTTGCTTCCGGGATGTCATTTCTTAATAGTACTTATTATTTGAACAGTACGACTAAGGAGCCATCACTAGCAGAATAGTGGTGACTCGTTTTGTTGTGTCGTAATGATAGTCGTAATTTAGCTGGAATTACTACTGACCGGAAGCGGCAACTGAATTATATCCGAAAGCTTTGTCCCAGACTCGTTAGCAATGATTTTTGTTTTTGAAATTTAATTTCGTGATTTTTGGTACACGAGACGTACACAGCAAGATCCATTGATCTTACAGAGCTAATCTTAGGGTAGATTGTAAAATTAATCCGAACGCTGTTCGGACAAAAAAGATCAGCTTCC
>NZ_AYGX02000025.1 GCF_000498955.2 Lactiplantibacillus fabifermentans DSM 21115
ATCAGATTGTTTCTTGCGTATGCAACAGGTACTCGTGGAGAAAAAGATGCAAATGGGTTTTACTATAAAGCTAATCGAGAATTTATTAGTCATGCACCTGAAAACAGTGAAGATGATTTTTCCAAGATGTTTACCCGGTCAGATGATCCAGAAAAGCCAGATGCTTATGACACAATCCCAGACATCAAAAAATATCTTGATAAGCACGGCATTGATTATTCTCATGCAAAGTTTAAAGGTGACTATGTTGATTTAATTCCAGAGGATTAATCATGATAATCGTCAAGGAACCAACTAACGAGGAACG
>NZ_AYGX02000026.1 GCF_000498955.2 Lactiplantibacillus fabifermentans DSM 21115
TTTAATTCCAGAGGATTAATCATGATAATCGTCAAGGAACCAACTAACGAGGAACGCAAGCGGGCGTTTGAAGCGTTCGGGGAGGATTGAAAATGAGTATTAGAAATAAAATCGGTTTGGTAATGGCATTATTGTTTTGTTTGGCACTCATTATTGCGAACTTTTTAGATGGATTTTGGCATGGGATTACTTTTATCGGTGTTACAGCATGGGTTGTGATAGCGCTGGAACTATCGAGTTCTAGGAGATGATTGGGGATGGCGACGATGATTAAGTTTAGAGCGTGGGACAACGAGTGCAACGTAATTAGAGACTATGACGAATTGAAATGTTTGACCTTGGACGCCTTAGACGCAAGTGATTTTAAGCTTGAACAGTTTACCGGCTTGAAAGACGTGAACGGCAAGGAAATTTATGAAGGCGATATTCTAGAAAATCGGAAGTACCGGTCAATTGTTAAATTTGCTAGCGGTAAATTTTTAGCTGACGTAGTTGGAACTATCAGCAGATTTGACCTTATAGGTGAAACTCACGGTTCAAAGGTTATTGGTAACGTTCACGAGAACACAGATCTACTGGAGGAAAAGAAATGAATGTAGTTCAAGTTGATGAATTAAAGATTGCAGTCAAAGCACATAATAT
>NZ_AYGX02000169.1 GCF_000498955.2 Lactiplantibacillus fabifermentans DSM 21115
AAGCTGATCTTTTTTGTCCGAACAGCGTTCGGATTAATTTTACAATCTACCTAATACCTTTAAAATTATGCAACCAGCATAAGCTTTTTAAAATAATTCGCTATATCCTATAGAAGTGGTTCAGTTATAGCTTACCGCCCCACCAACTGGCGATGTCACCGGTGCTTGCTAGCAGCACGATGATTAAAACGACTTCGCCGGCCCGTAACCAGCCGCGATAGCGATGCCAGTTAACTTGGGGAAACTGCTGATATAGCCACCGATTTAACAGATGGGCTAACACGGGTGTCCCAACTAAAGCGATACTTTCGAGTAAAAACGCTAATTGGTCACGCCAGTTATCAGTGCCGAACAGCGTCGTGGCAATGATCAACAGCCAAAAAATGGCGTAAGTAATCCACAGCGCCCGTTTCACATAGGGATAGGCCTTGAGCCACGTGGTGTGCAGCCATGGCCAAGTCGGTAAAGTTACCGTTGGCAAATGGCGCTTGGGCTTAACTGTTAGCTGAACTGGTAACGCTTGGCGCATGTCAATTGCGGTCTGATAACGTTGTTGCGGATCTATCGCTGTTGCTTTTTCAATTACTGGTAGCCACTGGGGGGCGGTGGTCAGTTGATTGGTGACGGCTTGGCGACTGTCGGGAATTTGACCGGTCAACAAACAATTTAAAACAATGCCCAGTGAATAAATATCACTACGGCCGTCTGTTTGAGCGAACCCATAGTTTTCCGGGGCCGCAAACCCAGTGGTCCCAAGTAATCGGGTATCACTGCTTTGATTCACTTGCTGCTTTCTCGCGGCACTGACATCAATTAAATAATAGCGGTCACGGCTAATCATGATATTGCTGAGCTTTAAGTCACGGTGCACGATTCCTAGTGCTTCTAAGTGTTGCAAACTTTGGAGCAAGTCCCGGGCCACCCGGTTAACTTGAACCGGTGAAAAAGCACCGTTGACTTGCAATGCAGCGGCTAACGTTTGACCGTTAATTAACGTTTCTACGGTTACGAGACAGTCATTATCAGCCAAAACAGCTTCAAGCTTTGGCATCAATGGCGTCGGGTGGTCCGCCAGTTGTGTTAACACCGGTTGATCAGCCATCGTCGCAATTTTAGCCACATAAACCACTTGATTTTTTTGCACTAATAACGGGAATTCATGTCCGGTCAACACTGGACCTAACGGCGTATATTCGGCCGCACTTAATAATTGCATCGCCGAAACAATAGGCAGCATGGCGACCATCCTTTCTGGGGAAATTTTCACTAGTACTTATCATAACCAAACATTTGGAGGAATTACAATGGCAAAACAAACAATTATCGATGAAAATGGACAAAAATATGTCAAACAAGTCGCTGACGCGAACCGGTCACGGACTGCCGAACTAGTTTTAGGAATCATTGGCGGCATCTTCGGCATGATTGGCGGCGTCTTAGCGATGACGATTGGCAGTATCGGGAGCGCCTTAAGCGCAAGCGGTAGCGGCACCATCATGAATCTCGGCTGGGGCTGCATCGGCGTCTCGGTCCTCGCCATCATCTTATCAGCGATGATCAATAAAAATCATAAAGTGATGGGCTGGTTAATCATTTTATGTGGCGTTTTAAACATCGTCTTCGTCAGTTACTTCGGCATTTTGAGTGGCTTACTCATTATCATTGCCGGCGGTTTAGCATTAAGAAAGTAGGCAACCACAATGGCTAAAAAAATTATCAACGACCAAGGTGAAACTTACGTTGCGGTTAAACCGTGGTATAAAAAATGGTGGGTCTGGGTATTAGCAGTTATCATCGTCATTTTCGGTTTCAGTATGCTAGGATCTAACGATGATGATACGAACACCGCTAGCACCACTTCAAGCGCCAAGCATGCCAGCAGTGCTAAAACGAGTAAATCAGCGGCCAATCAAGTTTACAAAGTCGGCCAAAGTGCGACGATTGACGGCATTAAATTGACCGTCAACAGTGTCAAAACAGCCACGAGTTTAGATGATTACACCAAACCAAAATCCGGCAACCAATATTATACGGTTAATGTTACCCTTAAAAACACTGGTAAAGAAAAGGCTGACTACAATTCATATGATTTTGAAATTAGCTCTAACGGTAATCGGACTGATTTTGATGAAATCAATACTGACGATGACAACACGTTGGATAGCGGGAGTTTATCGCCTAACGGTACGGTGAGTGGCGACTTGATTGGTCAGGCAACTAAGACTGGCGCCGTCAAATTGATTTATACCCCGAACTCGTTAAGTGACGCGCACCGGACCTTCCAACTCCGCTAATTTCTGGTACACTAGTCCTAAACGGCATTAGGAGGGTTGAGCGAATGACTGAGCGCAAAACCGAAGAACTATTAAACGAAATTACCCACGCTAAAGGGGCTGACCAATTCATGACCGACGAAGCAAGTAACTTTGTCCATTTCGAACCAGCCGAATACTTAGTGGAACTATTGCAAATCAAACATCAAACACGCAGTAAAGTCTTACAGGCCGCTAATATCTCAACAGGTATCGGTTACCAATACTTTGACGGCAAACGCCGCCCAAGCCGCGCTCGCATCATTGCCCTGGGATTTGGCTTTCAGCTGACCCTAGCAGAGATGAATACGATGCTAAAACGGACCGGCTTTGCCGCCCTCTATGCCAAAGATGAATGGGATGCCCTCATCATCTTCGCCTTAGCGCAACACTATGATTTGAATAAGACTGACGAGCTGTTATACGAATACGGCTTAGGCACTATCTCGGCTGATAATTAAACTAATAAAAACGACTGACAAATTTGGAGTTTGTCAGTCGTTTTTAGTTACGTCAGAAAAATAAATAGTACAGTCCACTCACGCCAATGAACGCATAAATCCCCTTGCGGACGGTGTCCATCGGCAATTTTGGCAGCAGCCGCGCCGCAATCATCGTGCCAATAATGGCGCCGACCATTCCAATCAACACATCCGGAATCACTGCGGGGGTAATAATGCCATTCATGACTCGCACCGACGTGATATAAACCACATCAATCAAGAAAAACGTCTGCAAGTTACCAATATATTCGCCAGTCGTGGTCGATAACGATAAAAAGTACAAGGCCATCAACGGTCCCCCAATCCCAAACAGGCCATTGAAAAAACCGGAGATAATCATAAAGATGCCGGCCACAAACCACGGATACCGTTGAGTGCCCGCTTGTTTTGACACGGTAAAATAAATTGCTAAACAGACTAGTAAGCCCCCGAGCAAGGTCCGCAACAACTGTACATCCAGCACTTTCCCCAAATGCACCGACCAGGCCGCGACACTCGCATAAATTAAAAACGGCACAATAATTTGCTTGAAGTGCACATAGCGGTGATATTTCCAAACCAGTGTCACCACGCTAGCGCACATAATCAATCCCGCGACCCCCGCCGCTTGTGACATCGGCAAGAGCGACGGCAAAAAGATCATCATAGTAATCGCCGCGCCAAAGCCGGTCAATCCTTGGACCAATCCCGCCAAAAATCCCGGCAACATGACTAACAGCCACGTCATTTATCCCCACCTACTCTCTCATTTATGTAGCGTTTGGCTGCTCAGCCCAGTTACCAGTTGAGCTGACCGCAACGCATATCGTTTAGTCTTACTAGAACGATAACCTTATTTATTATTTGACTAAACAACCGGTAAACTTTCGGTACAACATTGTTTTAAAATTGGGATGCATCTAGCAGTTGGCTGACCCGTAATGGAAGCGTCCTGAAAGTGGCGTTAACGGGCGTCTTTGGGACGTTTACACCACGGACGTCTTTTGAGACTTGCTTTTTAGGCTCAAAAGCGAGGTCCAAGACCGCTTCTCAGGCTTGGGCCGGTCCCAGCACGCTGGAATTACGGGTCAGCCAACTGCGACAATTCGGCCAACTATAAAAAAATGGCGAACTAGTTGCCCAGTTCCCCAAGGTAATTCGTAATTTAGATGTGTAAAACTAACACGAAGATCATGACCGAAACTAGGCCAACTACGACTGAAAGTGTCATTGACCGGGTTCGATAGGCAATCACCCCAACTAAAATCGCTGAGATAATCATCCCGAGATTTCCAGAAGTCATGATTTGATATTTACTATCAATAAAGACGCTCTTTACAACTAACGCCGTAAATAACGATACCGGCACAAAGCGCATCCATTCGTTAAACCATTCCGGAATCTTCCGCTTCGTGAAAAACAGTAATGGGAAGAACCGTGGGATGAATGCCACAATGGCACAAAAGATGACCAACCAAAAGTGGTCCATACTACTCATCGAACTCATAACAAAAACCTCTCTGTACCTTACTTGTCAGCTTCTTCATCCAACGGACGCGTTGGGTCATGAATCGTATAAAGTAAATGACTTTCTGGTTTATGTGCTAATAGGTGGCGTTCGACGAAATAGCCCGCAAATGATGCCAATAACGTGGCGACGACTAATCCTAACGTACTCTTCATCCAAACAAGGAAGGAAATGGTTAAAACCCCAGATAACGCACAGACTAAAATTGTTAAGCGACTTTTTGTTTGCATAATTGCCATATAAATAAATAACGCCGTTAACGCAAAATCAACAACACTTAAATTGATGGTTAACGCACTACCAATCAGACTACCGATAATATTGCTGACAGTCCAAAATAATAGTGAATAATGTTCAACTAATAAGGCTTGTTTCGGTTGCCAATGCTTATCCGTCGCAAACTTCAAATAGTTGACCGCATAATTTTCGTCGTTCATGGAAAATGCGAACGCAAAAATAAACGGTAACGGTTGCCCCTTTAAATAACGTGACAAACTTGAACCTAATAATGCATAACGCAGTTCCAAGAAAAACATCATCAAAATAATCGTGGTCATTGGTGCATTAATCGTTAACATCGATGCAATTAAAAATTGGGCACCACCGGAAAAGACCATCACTGAGATTAACGCCGTCAGTAGATGGTTGAACCCAGCGGCATGTAGCAAGACCCCACAAGCTAGACCAATGGGAATATAGCTAAGCCCAAGTGGCATTACGGTTCGTAATACCATTAACCAATTTGGCTCGTTCTTTTTCACCAAGAATGCCTCCAGTACCATACCAGCAAAGAATTCTAGCAACATTGTTTGATGTCTATTTGTTTAGACATTCCGAAATTAATTTTAACATGTTTCTAGTGGCAATCCTACCTTAAACATTAGATTGTTCGGCTATCCGGCAAATGAAAACGTTTACTTATACATTTTCTTAATCAAAATGCTTCCCCAAAATGACTAAATCATTTGGTCGGTGATCCAGTTCCGCAACAGCGGGCAAGAATCCCCACTGTTCGTAACCAAACTTTTTAAATAATTTGATACTTGGCATATTGCTCGAGAAAATATAAGCTAGTACGGCAGTTAAGCCGAGTTTTTTAACTTGGTCCGGAATCATTTCCAGCACTTGACTCCCCAAGCCTTGACCTTGAACATTCCGGTCTAAGTAAATTGAGACTTCCGTCGTTTTCGCATATGCTTCACGGCCATAAAACGGTGAAAAGCTCATCCACCCGACCACTTGATCAGCTTGCAAAACGACCCACAGTGGATAATGATCCGCTGAATGTTCCAAAAACCAACTGCGCCGCTGTTCCACCGTCACCGGCTTCAAGTCCGCAGTAATTTGATGACCGGGAATCGTTTGGTTATAAATATCCACAATCACTGGTAAATCTGACATAGTCGCTACCCGTAGTGTTACACCCATGTTTACCGAACCTCCATTTCAACACTCTTTTTTATTATGTAATTCGTTTCTATTATACCGTTAATCATAAAATCACAACATTAGTTTTTCAATTTTAGTCCGCCTCCAGCCAATTGCGAGGCCACTGTGGCGCACCCGCGAAGCCAAAAAGCGGTCTTCGCAGCGGTTGGCTGCCTGGAAAACCACCAGTCAACCAACACGGCGCATGTTCTAAGCGGCCTGAGAAACACCCGCTAAGAACATCGACACAGTGACCTCGCAATTGGCTTCCGACTCCGTGAATAATCAATTTCAACATTCTAACTGTAATGATACTAGTTTAAGTTCTAATATCCTGAAGCCTTGCAAATGTCGATACCGGTCAAATGTCTACCATTGCAAATACATTGCTCATGATTACAACCGACTAATCATAAATGGCCAGTGGAAATAGTAAACACCATAAAATAACAAGGAATACCATAATTTTATATGCTTCATGTTATTTTAAAGCTAAGCTGAAATTAGCAGTTGGCCGACCGTAATGGAATCGTCCTGAAAGTGGCGTTAACGGGCGTTTTTTGCCCGTTTACACCACGGACGTCTTTTGAGACCTGGCTTGGGGTTCAAAAGCGAGGTCCAAGACCGGTTCTCAGGCTTGGACCGGTCCCAGGACGATGGAATTACGGTCAGCCAACTGCGGCAATTTACTGCTAAAAAAAGCGAGCAACCATCAATTGATGATTGCTCGCTTAATCAAGGTTTAGAACTGATTAGAACCAGCTCTTAATCCCGCGCCACATCCGAACGAAGATGTTGGCTTTTTCGATTGATTTCTTAGGTGTGACATTAACGGTCATGTTCTTACTCTTAGTCCCGTTAACGACTTTAATAGCCGTCTTGTTTAAGTTCAAGGTTGCCGTCCCGACGGTCTTACCATTTTTAACTGGCGCTTGTAGCTTGCCATTGGTCGTGGCTTTCTTGTTCAAGCTGACCGTCCCATTAACGTCAGAAGTGGCCGTACCCGTTGGCACGTAGATCTTCGTGGCGCTACTGTTGGAAACTAAGCTACTTGTCAAAGCTTTCCCATCTTGAACGGATACGGACTTAACGCCTTTGATACTGCTGTTCTTGTTCAAAGTCGTTGTCGTAAAGTTGTGGTAAACATATGACATAATTTGCGCGGTTTGCGTGAAACGTTCCGTCCCACTATCGTTAGCGGCACCCGCGTGCATCACCACTGTGATAATCCGGTTACCGTTGCTAAACTTGACCGTCCCAGTAAAGGCATTCCCAGCCTTGGTGGAGGTCCCGGTCTTCAAACCATCAACTGGTAAGGCGGAATAATGTTTAACTAACCCTTTTAACATGTAGTTCCGGTTGTCCATCTTCGTTGCGGAACTCGTCCCTTTTTCGAACCAAGCATGCGCAATGCTGGACGTCTTCAAGACTTCAGGATATTTGGATAATAACTTTTGCGCGACCGTGGCCACGTCTTGGGCTGACATCATGTTTTCGGTTGAACCGGAAACGTTGCTGTAACCAATCGTGCTCCCAACTTCTTTGTTGGTTAACCCACTGGCGTTGATGATGGTGGCATCGGTAATCCCAAAGGACTTCGCCGTCTTACGCATCAAGTCAACGAACTTATGAGGCGACCCAGCCACCGCATCCCCTAACGCTGTAATCGCAGCGTTAGCGGAATAGATTTCAGTGGCGTTGTATAATTGGCGCACGGAATAAGTCTTCGTGGATAATAATGGCACGTTGGCATATTCGGTATTTTGACTCATCTTAGCGACGGCTTTGCTGACGCTAATCTTTTGGTCCCATGATAACTTACCTTCATGGATGGCCTTTAAAACTAAATAAGTACTCAACATCTTCGTCATAGACGCAATCGCCATCGGCTTAGTGCTGTTCTTATCATATAAAATTTGACCAGTCGAAGCATCGACCGCAATCGCTGCTTTCGCTGAAATCGATGGGGTGCTTGCCGCTTGAGCATCAATCGTGCTCGTGGCAATCCCTAAACCTGTCGTGGTAAACGTGACTGCCGCTACTAAGGCAATCATGACCTTCTTTAACTTTCCCGCAAATGTCATTTCTCAAATTATCCCTTTCCTAAATGCTAGTTTAAGTTTAAATAATTATGCCGGTTGAAACAAGTTAATTTGTGATTTTTTGCTTAGATTTTGTTAATGGGTGATCATGCTTCACGGGTAAGTGCAACACGAAGCTCGTCAGTTCGTCATCACTTTGCGCATAAATGTAGCCACCATGGTGTTGCACGATGCTTTGCGCAATGGCTAAGCCCAACCCCGAGCCGCCCGTGGCTTTAGAACGCGAACCTTCCACCCGATAAAATCGTTCGAATAACATACCCAGCGAATCCGCGGGAATCCGCTCCCCGTCATTCGACACTTTAATCACAACTTCTTCACCGCGTTGTTCAGCTTGCAGCATCACCTTCTTAGCGCCGGTACCGTATTTAAAAGCATTGGTAATCAAATTATTGAAGACCCGCCCTAATTTTTCAGCATCCGCCTCTAAGTAAATCGGTTCAGTCCCACTCTCAACGCTAATCGTTAAATCTTTTTTATTGGCTTCCAACTCAAAACTAGCCGCTAACTGCTCCAACATCGCCGTTAAATTCAAGCGATTGATGTTCAGCGGCGTTTCAGTTTGCCGGACTTTGGTGTATTCAAATAAGTCTTCCACCAAAGATTTCATCTGCGTGGCCTTTTCATACGCAATATGCGTATATTTCACCAAATCTTCTTCCGACTGGTATTGGTGATTCTCAATCAATCCCAAATAACCAATAATCGACGTCAAAGGCGTCCGAATATCGTGACTAACGTTCGTAATCAGCGCATCCTTAGAACGTTCGATCTCCCGTTCTTCGTCCATCGAATGAATCGCTGAATCTACTAACGCATTGACACTTTCGACAACTCGTTGCGTGTCACCCGTTAAACTAAAGTCAATGCGGTGGTCAAAATGACCGGCCGCAATATAATGCAATTCACTAATAATATGCCGTAATTGCATCTGCTTATACCGCCGAATTAAGCGCCAGTATAAAACAAACCCATCGGCGACGACCATTAAGGCAATAAATAGATTTTCATAACTCCATAATTGGTAGTTATTGGGGCCAATTTTAATCGACCGTTTGATTTCAAAAATCCCATTTTGCAAACCAGGATTATGCGCAATGGCGCTATTAATCAGCACCACGACCGACAAGTTTAAAAGGAGTAGCAAGATAACGGTAACTACTCCTTCAAAAAACAATTCACTTTTTTCGCGACCAGTTAATTTCAAAAGCTAACCCCACTATTAGCGCGATTCAATCTTGTAACCAACGCCCCAAACGGTTTGAATCACTTTTTCGCCGTCCGTAGCTTCTTCGATCTTATCACGCAAATGACTCACATGGACCATCACAGTTTTAGCTGAAACAATACTTTCTTGTTGCCAAACTCGTTCAAAAATATCATCCGCCGAAAAGACCCGGTTCGGGTGACTAGCTAGCAAGTATAAGATACCAAATTCCAAGGCCGTTAATTGAATGTCCTTACCAGTTAAGGTTTTGACTTCATGGGAATCTTTATTAATCGTCAATGGGCCAATATCTAAGACATCGGGTTCGTTAGTAGTGACGTTATTTTCAGAACGCCGTAACAATGACTTAACCCGCGCCATGATTTCCAACGGATTAAATGGCTTAGTCACATAGTCATCAGCCCCGGTAATCAAGCCTTGAATCTTATCCATATCACCAGTTTTAGCTGATAATACTAAAATTGGCAATTGGGAATCCTTACGAACTTCCTTAATCACTTCAATCCCATCCATTTCCGGCATCATGATATCTAAAATCATGAGCGCAATGTCAGGGTTAGTATTTAATTTCGTCAAAGCTTCCTTACCGTTATAAGCACTAACGGGTTCGTAGCCTTCGTTTTTTATATATATTTCTAATAGTTGTGCAATTTCTTTGTCGTCATCGACTACTAAAATTTTCATATGCGAGGTCTCCTTAAGTAATTCTGTCTACATTCTACCAAAAAGTCGGGTAAACTTGGCGGTTAACGGCTTTTTTTAGGGAAAACGCAAATATTAGAGCGTGGTCGACACCGGGTAGCTGCTGAGCATTAGCCGATGTTGCCAATTACCCGGTGGGCTTCCGGGTAGTTGGTGACATCCGCTAAGCGCAGGCCGCTGGTGTTGACCACGCGTTTCGACTATATAGATAAGTACGCCATAATGTGGGTTTGGCATTGTGGTGGTAGCGTAGCAAGCGGAGGGTACTGGCGCTGGGAACGCGTTTCGACACCACTGCCAAGTACGCCGGTGGTTTTCCCGGGTGGTTGGCAATATCCGCTAAGCGCAGGCCGCTGGTGTTGACCACGCGTTTCTACTACATAAATAAGTGCTGTATCCAGTAGTCTTTACCGACCACCATTAATAATTCATACAGGCAACAGAAACTGGCGGTTAGTAATTTTGAGGCTTATAAAATTAAGTCTAAATCTATTCTTCAATATCAGTATTTCTATAAGTAATCAACTATAACAAGCCAAATCACATATAACCAAATGACACCATGGCAAATTCAATAATCACTATTTCCATCAAAAAGCCATTCGAGTTGTGGGTCAGCGGTAATGGAAGCCGCCGTGCAAGTGGCGTTAGTCCGGCATGGGTTTCGCCGAACTTACGGCATCGACATCTTTGAAGATTGGCGGGTTGGGCCAAGCTTCAAAGTGAGGTTCGAGACCGCTTCTCAGGCTCGAACCGGTCGCCACGGCAGCTGGAATTACTGCTGACCCACAACGGCAACCTACTACTACCCCTCCCTGTCCACAAGAACACAAAAAAAGCCGAGGAAACTGAATTCCCCGACTTAATTGATTTAACCTGATTACCCGTTAACGGAGTAGTTAGGTGCATTTTTAGTAATTTGGATTTCATGTGGATGTGATTCACGTAAACCGGCACCAGAAATTTCAACGAATTGGGCGTTGTCGATTAAGGCTTCGATGTCCTTAGCACCAACGTAGCCCATCCCTGAACGTAAGCCACCGAGCATTTGGAAGATAATGTCATTGACACTCCCCTTAAATGGCACGCGGCCTTCGACACCTTCTGGCACTAACTTATTGGCTTCATTGACGCCACCTTGGAAGTAACGGTCAGATGAACCGTGCGCTTGTGACATGGCCCCAACAGAACCCATCCCACGATAGAATTTGTATTGACGACCGTCATCAAAGACGACTTCGCCAGGTGCTTCTGTCGTCCCGGCTAACATGCTCCCAAGCATAACGGCGTTACCACCGGCAGCTAAGGCTTTGACGATATCACCAGAGTACTTGATCCCACCATCAGCGATGATTGGCTTACCGTATTCACGGGCGACGCTAGCAGCATCGTAAACGGCCGTTAATTGAGGAACCCCAACACCCGCGACGATCCGCGTGGTACAAATTGAACCAGGGCCAATCCCAACTTTAACAACGTCAACGCCGGCTTCAAATAAAGCACGGGTAGCTTCAGCAGTCGCCACATTCCCAGCAATTAACGTTTGCTTAGGAAAATGCGCGCGAATTTCTTTAATCTTCCGTAACACCCCAGCGGAATGACCGTGCGCCGTATCAATGACGATGGCATCGGCACCAGCTGTAAATAAAGCTTCCGCCCGGTCAAAGGTATCGCTAGTGACCCCCACGGCCGCTACGGCTAATAGATGGTTATTAGCGTCAACGGCAGCATGTGGATGGTCGGCGTCTTTTTCGACGGCTTTAACTTTGCTAACTTCTTCAGCTTGCGCTGCAATGCTTAAGTTCTTATGGATAACTGCTAAGCCACCTTGGTTAGCCATGGCAATTCCCATTTCAGCTTCAGAGACCGTATCCATCCCTGCACTAATAATTGGAATATTAAGTTGCAAATTATCAGCAAGTTTCACACCTAAATTAACTTCATTCGGTAAAACATCACTTGCGGCCGGAATTAATAGTACATCATCAAACGTATAACCTTTTTTTCCAAACTTTGTATCCCAATTAGACATTGATTGTTAGCTCCTTATGGTTTTATTTTTATCGTTAAAGGTAACAAAAGATTTGTATAAATGCAAGGACCAGGCGTAATTTTCAGCGATTTATTATTTTAACCGCAATCCGTGGGTTCGTTACTTTGTGAAGTACGTCCCTCACAAAGATGAGTTAATTCATTATAACTTAATTCACCCTTTTCGCAATGTAAAAGTAACGATATTTTTAATTATTACGCGTTAACCTTGTCCATGGTCGCCGATGCGTCTAGGCTAGGAGTAACGAAAAAAATGAAGGTAGAAATTATGCGAGCAATTATTATTGGCTGGTGCCTCTTATTAGGCATGTGTCTCATTAGCCAGATTCGCGTTCAAGTTCAAAATAGCCGTCTACCGCTCGCCGTGGTCGGGGCGGAAGCCCAAAGTCACTTCATGGCCGCGACGACGCGACCGGGCAAGTTATGGCGTCAAGGGCAGCGTGCTTTAATCGGCATGCGGTTACTGAGTGGTTGTGCGTTATTGGCATACGGTTTAATTTTAACGTTCAGCACGGATTATCTCGATTACTTATGGCTCAACGCTTTGTGTATCGCGGCCTTGCTTGGTATTACCGTGATGGCCCTGTTAGCCATCAGCGCTTTTGACACGTTACGCGACTTGCAACAACAATCCGGCTTAGTCTTTTTAGCCGAACAAACCATTACCGGCACAAAAATTTGGGCAATCTTCGTCTGGGTATTATTAGGGTATGCCACCTTTGGGATTGGCATCTGGTACAGCCTCAACTACTTTGCGTTTTAACACGCAAAAACTTTTGCTAAGAAATTGAAATTAGCCGGTCATAATATCGACCAATTTTAAAAATCCAGCAAAATCAAAAACATACAAAAATGGCGCGACTACAAAAAATTGTAATCGCGCCATTTTTATATCATCAGTCTAGTTGTGGGTCAGCGGTAACGGAAGTCGCCGAGCTTACACCACTTGCATCTTGGCGGTTCTTTCTTAAAGTCGGTTATTAACGGCTAATTCTTGATTAGGACAACCGTCATCGAAAATGTTCAATCACAATTTCATATACTTAACGTTATTTTCAAACTGTGCTGAAATTAGCAGTTGGCTGACCGTAATGGAATCGTTCTGAAAGTGGTGTTAACGGGCGTTTTTGGTCCGTTTACATCACGGACGTCTTTTGAGACTTGCTTTTCAGGCTCAAAAGCGAGGTCCAAGAACGATGGAATTACGGTCAGCCAACTGCGGCACTTTCGCTGTCACCACTACTATTTAGAACAAACTAGTCGTGATATTGTATTTACGTTTTAACCAGAGACGGAAGCCAAAGACGATGGCCGCAATCACGAGATAGAGCGCGGGTGATAAGGATGGGTTCATCGCCGTTGGTAAGGCCGCCGTGGTCGTAAAGATTAACATCCAAACGATTACGGCTACTACTGACCAGAGAATCTTCTTCCACATGGCCACTTTCGGCTTCTTCTTATTTGGCATCATGTATTCAAACAACTTCGAGACCCCGAGGCCCCCAACGATGGACGTCACTAAAATGGCGGTAATCCCGTTGGCGCCTTGAGCATTTTGTTGTTGCGTCTTGCTAAAGAAGCCAATCGCCCCGTACATCAAGCAGAAGATCATGAACAACATTAACCCGTTATCTAACGAGGTAATCCAGTAATTCGCTTTCGCTTGTTCTTGCGGGTCTTTCTTCGGCCCTTCAACAATCACTTGGGTGCGTTCTTGCACCGTCCCGTATAATTGACGCGCCGTGGTCCCCTTATGTTGTTCGGCTAACAACGTTTGGACCATTTCGTCCAAGGCGGCGGCCTGCTTTTCACTAGTTAATTTGGTTTCAGCTAATGATTTGCGCATTTGACGAATGTATTCGTCATTACGTTTCGTCAGTTCGGTGGCATCGCGCAGTGGCCGTTCGGCAGCTTGAATTTGCTTAGCGCCGGCTTGGGCATTGCGGGGTGTTTTTGGTGTTTCGCTTTCACTCACGAGCAAGTTCCCCTTTCTTAAACGTTGAACCGGAATTCAACAATATCGCCATCTTGCATGACGTAGTCTTTACCTTCGAGACGTAATTTCCCATTTTCTTTAACTTTAGCTTCGTTACCGGCTTCGTCTAACGCATCAAATGACATGACTTCTGCCCGGATAAAACCACGTTCAAAGTCGGAGTGAATAATCCCGGCGGCTTGAGGGGCTTTAGTACCGCGTTTAAACGTCCAGGCCCGGGTTTCCTTGCCACCAGCCGTGAAGAAGGTTTCAAGGCCTAAGAGCTTATAAGAAGCCCGAATCAGCTTATTCAAGCCAGGTTCTTCAACACCTTCCGCTGCCAAGAAGTCAGCTTTATCGTCATCGTCTAATTCGGCGATTTCTTCTTCGGTTTCAGCGGCCACCCCAATTGCTTGGGCGCCTTCTTGTTCAGCATAGTCTTTAACAATCTTGAAGTACTTGGAACCTTCAGGGTCAGCCATGTCATCTTCGGCAATATTAGCCACATATAACACGGGCTTAGAAGTTAACAAGAATAAGCTGCGAACGATTGGTTGTTCATCTTCGGTGAAATCTAAGGAGCGCACAGGCTTACCGTCTTCCAAAGCTGGCTTGATTTTTTGTAAAACCGCCAATTCGGCTTTAGCTTCTTTGTCACTACCCTTAGCGGCGCGTTGAACTTTCGCTAAGCGCTTGTCAACGGCTTCGAGGTCGGCCAAGCTAAGTTCCAAGTTAATGGTTTCAATATCGTCTTGTGGGTCAACTTTCCCCGTAACGTGGGTAATATTGTCGTCGTCAAAGGCGCGGACCACGTGTACGATGGCGTCAACTTGGCGAATATTTTCCAAGAACTTGTTCCCTAAACCTTCACCCTTGCTAGCACCTTTAACAATCCCGGCAATATCAGTGAATTCAAACGTCGTTGGGACCACTTTTTTGGCGGGAATCAATTCTTGAATCCGGTCTAAGCGGCTGTCTGGAACTTCAACCATCCCGACGTTGGGGTCGATTGTTGCAAATGGGTAGTTCGCCATTTCCGCGCCGGCCTTTGTAATTGCGTTAAATAGTGTTGATTTACCAACGTTGGGTAACCCAACGATACCTGCTGTAAGTGCCATATTGGTTATTCACTCTTCCTTTTTAATAATTAAGCTTGTTCGTCTTTTTTGACGAGCATTTTTTTCATTTTCTTGTCGAATTCGCGTCGGGGCATCATGACCACGTGACCGCAACCGGTACATTTGATCTTAATATCAGCACCCATCCGCGTAATTTCCCAGCGATTAACGCCACACGGATGCGCTTTCTTCATTTCGACAATATCACCTAAATCATACACACGCAACGCTCCTTTACGAATTAATCTAAATTAATGTTCAAAATTTCTAAAATCCGGCTTAAATCATCATTTGATAAGTATGGAATTTCAATCTTACCTTGATCCTTTTTGCTAGCCTTGGCTTGAATCGAGACGGCCGTGCCAAATTTTTCTTGCAGTTGTTCTTCGCTCGCCCGAATGTATGGCGACTTCTTGACCGCCACTTTTTTGGCCGGCTTGTCGGCATCGCCATTATAGCGCGCCACGATTTGTTCCAATTGGCGCACCGTTAAATTGTCCTTAACAGCACGTTTCGCTAAGGGTTCTAACTTCGTTTTATCCTTTAAAGATAATAACGTCCGTGCTTGCCCCATCGACAATTGACCCTTTTGAATCATCGTTTTAACGCCATCTGGTAACCCTAATAACCGTAAGTAGTTGGCAATATAGGGCCGACTCTTTCCTAAGCGTTTCGACACTTCGGCTTGGGTCAACTTAAGCTTCTTCATCAAGGAATCGTAAGCTTCAGCTTCTTCTAAGGCCGTTAAGTCTTCGCGTTGGAGGTTTTCCAACACGGCGACTTCCATCATTTGTTCTTCAGTGACATCGCGAACGATGGCTGGAATCGTCGGTTGTTTAGCGAGCTTAGACGCCCGGAAACGCCGTTCACCAGCAATGATTTCATACTTTTTAATTTCAGCATCTGGTTGCCGGACAATAATCGGTTGGAACACACCAGACTTTTCAATGGAACTAGCAAGTTCTTTTAAAGCGGTTTGATCAAATTTTTGCCGTGGTTGATACGGGTTGGCATGAATATCGCTCAACTTCAACTCAACAATGGCTTCTTCATTTTCCGGTTCTTCGACATCGGCGAATAAAGCGCCAATCCCACGCCCCAACGCTTTGTTTTGATCTTTTTTACTTGCCATGGGCTGCCAACACTTCCTTTGCTAAAGCTAAGTAGACTTGCGCCCCTTTAGAACGCGCATCGTAGTCAACGATGGATAACCCGTGACTAGGTGCTTCGGATAACCGCACATTACGCGGAATAATCGTTTTATAAACGGCTTTGTCAAAATACTTCCGTACTTCGGCATTAACTTGCGCGCCGAGATTCGTCCGGGCATCATACATGGTTAATAAGACGCCTTCAATTTTAAGTTGGCGGTTAAAGTGTTTTTGCACTAATTTGACGGTATTAAGTAATTGGCTCAACCCTTCCAACGCGTAATATTCACTTTGCACAGGAATCAAGATTGAATCACAGGCCGTAAACGCATTGATGGTCAGTAAGCCTAACGAAGGTGGACAATCGATTAAGATAAAGTCGTAATCGTCGCGCACATCATCGATGGCATCGCGCAAGCGAGTTTCGCGCGCCATCATCGGCGTCAACTCGATTTCGGCCCCGGACAATTGAATCGTGGCTGGGACGATGTCTAACCCCTCATGACTCGTTTTGATAATCGTATCTTTAATCGGGGTGTCATTAATCAGGACATCGTAAATTTCATTTTCGATGGCTGACTTTTGAATACCGAGACCACTCGTGGCATTCCCTTGAGCATCCGTATCAATTAATAAAACTTTTTGACCTAATTCAACAAGACTTGCACCTAAATTAATGCTGGTCGTCGTCTTGCCAACGCCACCTTTTTGGTTAGCGAGTGCAATTACGGTTCCCATAATTATTGACCACCCCTTGGTTTATTTTTCGGGATTTCAATGGTGATTTGATACGTATCGCCCGTGTCTTCTTCATGCGTTTTCACGGACAAACCGGCATCGGTCACCATCTTAATTGATTTTTTAATCGTATTAACCGCGATCCGGGTATCTCCCGTTAATCCCCGGGCACGTTTCTTTTTAGGTTTAGGCGGCAACTTGAGCTTTTCAACGAGTTGTTCCGTCTCTTTGACCGTCAACTGCTGGTCTAAAATTTGGGCCAATACGGTCAATTGTTGGTCGGGCGCTAAATTCAGCAAGGCCCGGCCGTGCCGTTCGCTGATTTGCCGTTTTAACAGCGCGTCTTGGACGGGTTTGGCAAGTTTTAATAACCGCAATTTATTGGCGACAAAGGACTGGCTCTTGCCTAATTCTTCAGCTAAAGCCGCTTGGGTCAGTTCGTTTAGCTTCATCAATTCCTGATAAGCCGTCGCTTCTTCAATCACGGTTAAGTCTTGCCGCTGCAAGTTTTCAATCAACGCCATCGACGCCGTTTCACCATCATCCATTTTTTGAACGATGGCGGGCACGTCTTTCCAATGCAGCGACGTAATCGCCCGAAAACGGCGTTCGCCGGCGATGATTTCATATTTTTGGTCTGCATACTCACGTAACACGATTGGTTGTAATAACCCGTGTTCGCGAATGGTGGCCGCTAATTCACTAATACCCGCTTCATCAAACACTTGGCGTGGTTGAAAGCGATTAGGAATGATGGCGGTCACTGGAATCCGCACAATCTGCTGATTTGACGGGGTTGGTGCCACGTCCTTATTTTTGTCACGGTTAGAACCGAACAAGGAAAATGCCATGCCTATAAACCTCCCACCTAATCTTGTGCCGTTAACGGCTGTTTAGCCGGCGTTCCCGGTTTGCGGGGATACTTCTTCGGCGTCGGCCGCTTCTTATCAATCACGATAATATGCCGCGGATCACCCGTTTCGGGCAAGGTAAAGGCTTCATCAGTCACTAACTTGCCACCAAGTTGTTGCACGGCATATTCACCTTCCGCCGTTTCCGTGCGGGCATTAGCCGCTTTTAAGGCGACCATCTGACCACCGACTTTAACCAGTGGTAAGCATAATTCGCTGAGGACGGATAACCGCGCCACGGCCCGCGCCGTCACTAAGTCGTACGCTTCGCGATGGACCGACTTCTTACCGGCAAAAGTTTCCGCGCGGTCATGGAACGTCCGCACATCCGTCAAGCCGAGTTCACGCACTAATTGTTGTAAGAAGTTAATCCGCTTATTCAAGGAATCAACAATCGTCACTTGCAATTGTGGAAAACAGATTTTTAATGGTAACGACGGAAAACCAGCCCCGGCCCCGACATCACATAATGTGAGCGGTTGTTCCCGCAAAGCAGGCACATAAAAGGCCGGCGTAATCGAATCGTAGAAATGTTTCAAATACACTTCCGGTTCCGCAGTAATCGTTGTCAAATTGAATTGACGATTGGTTTCAATCAACAACTTAAAATAAGTCGCAAATTGCGCCATTTGGTGATCATCTAACATAATCCCATGGCTCGCCAAAGCTTGTTTAAATTCAGTTGGATTCATGAAAAAAGCTCCTTAATTAAGGTCGCATTTGCCTTACAGTTGTGAAACAACCTGAATGTTTCACGTCACCTCATAACTTTAACTTAAAATGGGTTCAAAATCAATGCACGGGTTTACGTTTGGAAGTTGGGTTAGGCCTTGATGAGCTTGAGTTTTTTGCTTGATCAGTTGTACTAAGATTGGTCATCATATTTTATTGCTATTTGCTGATTGTATCCATACCATACAGTTAAGAACACCAATAATCTTGCCAGACAAATTTAAGCCACCTCGCTGTAACACAATGATTCCGATACTTAACGTCATTACAAACAATTACCGACTAAGAAAATCGTTTTGCAACTACCTATATATCCGTAAAACGCTACTTAATTACATTATTCTCACTGCCATCACTTAATTCACAGCTTTCTATTTAGTCGAAACTCACAATTTATAGCTATCAACAAAAAACGACCTCAAAGTCCGAAGACTTCAAAGTCGCAACTAAATATTTTAATTCATGATTACCAAACGAATAACCCAACCACGCCGGCTGATAAGAGGGAAACTAAAATCCCTGATAATAACATGTAGCCAACGTTACGTGAGATTAAATCGTTCTTTTCACGGTTGACGATTCCTTTGAACGCCCCAATGATCATACCGACCGTTGAGAAGTTGGCGAAGGACGTCAAGAAGACCGTTAAGACGGCTTTGAAATGGGGCGCAAAGTCGTTTACTTTACTGGTAACTTCACCCATGACAACGAATTCGTTAGTAACTAACTTCGTCCCCATGTATGACGCCATTTGGAACGCGTCGTGGGCGTTGAACCCAAGTAACCAGGCAAATGGGAACATGATAATCCCAAAGATATTTTCAAGTGATAAGTTTGAGTTGATCAAACCTAATAATTTATCAATTAATTTCGCTAAGGCCACGAAGGCAATAACGTTAGCGGCGATAATTAAGATTAACTTACCGGCGCCTAAGATGGAATCACCTAAGAATGAGAAGAATGGTTCGCGGGCTGGTTTAGCTTCCTTGACTTGTTCGTCAGCTAAGCTTTCAGAACCGCTAGTCGCAGTCGTTTCCGTGGTTTCTTCAACCGCGGCACTGCCGTTAACTTTCGCAATCGTATCTTCTTCAGGGGTAACGTCAACTGGATTCAAGATGGCCGCAATAATCGCCGCGTTTAAGACGTTCATTGGCACGGCCGTCAAGATGAATTGACCAGGCATCATTTTGATGTAAGCACCCAAGATTGACGCCGTAACACAACTCATTGACATCATCGCAATGGTCAAGTTACGTTGCGCCTTCATTTGCTTCAATTGTAATTGGGAAACCGCCAATGCTTCGGTGTTTCCTAAGAACATCATTTCAACAACGAAGAATGATTCGAATTTTGGTTGGCCAGTAATATAAGCTAACCCCCGACCAACCCATTTAATAATCCATGGTAATAAGCCGATATAAGTCAAAATATCGAATAATGGCACAATCAACAAGATTGGAAGTAATGAGCTCGTAACGAAGTCCATGCTCTTGACGTTAACCCAACTAGCTAACGCAAAGGCAATCCCTTCATATGAGACATTAACAAGCCAAGTAAAACCGTCGGCCGCAGCTTTAACTGCATCGACCCCGACTTGTGAACCCGTTAAAAACCAGGCTAACAATACTTCTAAAACTAACATGACACCGACTGAACGCCAATGAATGGCGTGCTTTTGCTTGGAGAATAAGTAGGCAATGGCGATGAACACCACAATCCCAATAATATTAACTACCAAGTTAAAGACCATGTGAATAATCCCTCTTCCCTATGAATGTTGGCGACCCAATAAAAAAATATAATAAAAAACTACCTTTATTAATTTACCATTTATAAGAAGCAGATGGTAGCAATTTTTAAAGAAATTCTTAAGCTAATCCCGTAAAATCCGACCAAAAACAGCAGCTTAACTATTAATCGTTAAGCTGCTGTTTTTTAAGAACATCGTCGCAAACTGACGATGCGCCCCTGCCAAGGAACTTCATTATACTGCGTTTAGCTAGTTAGCGAACTAATTATTTGCAACTCATCCAAAATCGCCGTAAACTACAGGCAACAAATCGAAAGGGGGTGATGCTTTTTGAGTTCCAATCGAAATCTTAAGGCATCAGTCTCTGCGCTAATCGGTGCACTGAACTGATACCTTCAAGGGCCGCGATCAAATCATTGATCGTGGCTTTTTTAGTATCAGAGCGCGGCCCGGGGCGTCCAGTGTCTGAGCATAGCCTAGTCATTGGTATTGCCCGGCGCACTTTCCGGGTGATACCGATGACGTAGCTAAGCGGAGGACACTGCCCTGGGCCGCGCGTTTCAGCAAGTTTGACAAGTATTGCAAACACCAGCTAAATTAGTAAACTCCCCCCATTAAACATTCCACTTCATTCCAAACGCTACATCATCATAACGTTCATAAAGCGAATCTTTAACCATTCCCCAAAAGCAATAAATATTTCATTATCCAAATCATCATTCCAGCCAATCCGAACCCCATCAGTTTATCCACCGTAACAACCTAAATCAGCTCTTTTTCAAAAATAAATAAATTTATTTTTCAACAAATTTTACGCTTTTGGTCTACACCAATATTTGTTGGTACAAATACGTTTTGAGGGTACCGGTCGGTTATAAATCAAAAAATGTATATGCTTATCATGACAATGTAAGGGTTTACAAGCGCTGTTACAGCGCTTATTCTTGGTCTATCAAAACCAAGGAGGAGTTATGTATGCATAAGTTTATGGATTGGCTACAAAACACTTTAATGCCCCCGATGGCGAAAATCGGGAACAACAAGTACCTCGTTTCTGTCCGGAACGGGTTAGTCTTAACCTTACCTGCCATTATTAGTGGGAGTGTGTTCTTAATTATCGGGAACATTCCGATTAAGGCTTGGACCAACTTTATCGCTCCATATATGAACATGATTGGGGTCGCCGTTAACGGTTCGTTCGGGATTATTTCGCTACTCGCAGTTATTGGGATTGGGTATGAATTATCTAAAGCCTTAGAAATCGATCCGTTGTCTGGGGCCGGATTATCCACAATGGCCTTTGTGATTAGTTCGTTTAATGATAAGTACAAGTTAGACACCGATAATTTTGCATCATCCGGTTTGTTCACTGCTATTATTACAGCTTTTATCGCGGTCTTAATCTTCAACTTCTTCATCAAACGTAACATTGTCATCAAGTTACCAGCAGGGGTGCCCGCGGCGGTTTCTAATTCGTTCGTCGCTTTATTCCCAGGATTTGTCATCTTAGTATTGTTCTGGTTTGTGCGGATGCCATTACATATCGACATCAACCAAGTCGTGCAAACGATTTTCCATCCACTCTTGTTTGCGATGAACACTTTGCCAGGGATTTTAGTTTACACGTTACTAGTCAGCTTGCTTTGGGTTTGTGGGATTCACGGCGACATGACCCTCGAAGGGATTGCCGACCCAATCTTCTTACAATTCTTAGCTGCTAACGGGACCGCTTTAGCACATCATCAACCACTCTCATACGTGACGGCCGCTGGATTCTCCAGCTTATTCGTTAACGTTGGTGGGACTGGGGCAACCATTACTTTAGTTGCTTTGATGTTATTCTCTAAGAGTAAAACGTACCGTGATTTAGGGAAAGTGGCCTTTCCGAGTGCGTTATTTGAAATCAACGAACCCGTTATCTTCGGTTTTCCAATCGTTATGAACGCGGTCACGATGATTCCATTTATCGTCGTGCCATTGATTTTAGCCACCCTGTCTTACCTCTTCATCTCCATCGGTTGGATTTCAGCACCGGTTGCGATGGTTCCTTGGACGATGCCACCAATCATCGGCCCATTAATGGCCACTGGTTGGGACTGGCGGGCCGCCGTTTGGTCAGCAATTGAATTATTGATTGCCGGTTCTGCTTACTACCCATTCTTTAAAGTTGCTGAAAAACAAATGTTGGCTTCTGAAAAATCAACTCCTGAAGATGGCGTTGAAACTGTTGCTGACGAGAACTAAAGCTTTCTGATATTAAAATTTTTATTGGCGTAGCGCTTCTGGTGGAGCGCTACTCTTTTTTAGTTGTACCACTTCCTTAGCTATATTGTCGAAACGTGGTCCCCCAGGCAGTTTGTTCCGCTTAACCCGAGACCGGTAATTATTCCAAGCCCGGGAATAATCACCAATCTCACGTTAATGCTCGCAAACTAAGCGCCTGGGTGACCACTCTTGGTGAAATCAGATTGTCATAAGATTGTAGCAATCCCCAAAATCACTAGGATTACCTTGCGATTACCGCCCAGTCGCGCCTGACGCTTGCTTGCAACTTTTTGCCAATTAAGCTAGATTTAAAGTGAAAAGGTTGATTTAGAGGGATGGAGTTTTAATTAATGAAAGCAACAACTAAACAAGTTTTAATCGTTGCGGGCTGGTTAGCGGTACTTTTGGCCGTCATCGGCGGGACGATGATGTGGCAACGGCAAGTGCGTCATCGTAAACATAATATCGCCGCCGTTACGGTCACTTCGACCGCCCGGATTCCAAACGTTTTGATTTTGGACCGGCATACCACTGATCGTGAAGGTCGCCAACTAGTTGCCGGTATGCAACGTAATAATGGTTACCAATCCGTGGTCACAGTGACCGTCACCGCCAATGGTCGCTTGAACTTCAACGGTGAGTTCCGAGCCCACGACAACCGGCCTTACTTACGGATTGTCTTGCCCAACCAAACCGCTTCCGAACAAAAAGAAGCGTTGTGGATCAAAATGGCCATCAAGTACTCCCAAAGTCACTTACACTTTAAAACTTTCAACTTAATTAGCTACGGCAGCGGTGGCATCAGTGCGACTAACTATTTGGAACATACGACTAAAGATGTTTTACCGGAACACTTTATCGCGATTGCGCCCCCCTTTAACGGGACCAGCACTGCTAAAAACGCCGATAAAACCACTGCTGTGACTAAAGCTAATCAAACCTTGTTACTGCGTAGTTTGACGAATCAACGGCAAAAAATTGCCAAACGCGTCCAAGTCTTACTGATTGCTGGTAAAAGTAAACAGCATCAAAACGGCGACGGCGTGATTCCGATTCAAAGCGCCTTGGCTGGCCAAGCGATTTTCAAAGGCCGAGTCAGCCGCTATCAACAAAAAGTGCTCAACTCTTGGCGGGCCACGCATAAGGGAATTTTGAGCAGTTTCCGACTAACGAATATCATTCAAGATTTTATCTCTTAATGAGTTGCGAATGCGACATCACTCAAAATGGGTGCCTGATGAAGTTGAAGTTCATCAGGCACCCATTTATTTATCATTTCTATTGTCGAAACGTGCGCCAAAAGGCAGTTTGTTCCGCTTAACCCGGGATAGGCAACCATGCCCCAAACCCGGGCATAATTACCTATCCCACGTTAATGTGCTCGCAAACTAACCGCCTTTTGGCACACTCTTTTTTTTAAATATCAATCAAATGATGCTTCAACGCATACGCCACGGCTTCCGCCCGGGTAAAGACGCCAAAGTCATTATAAATCTCCGTCAATCGCGATTTAACCGTCCGTTCGCTGACACCGAGATTAGTCGCAATGCGATTACTGTGCTCGCCATTCGCAACGGCTGTTAAAATCGCTTTTTTCTCGTAATTTAGCGGTGTGACTTGTGGCGCCACCGGTTGCGGCTGAAACGCTTTTTGGGCAATACTATCTTCAATGGATACTTGCCCATTCAACGCCGACTTGAGCGTTGAAATAATCGTTTCACGCGTGGCATCCTTGAGTAGATAACCTTTGGCACCTAACGCTAAGGCGCGTTGAATCGGTTCTTGGTCATCAAATGTCGTCAAAACAACCACGGGGATCGTACTTTTTTGTTCCGCTAAATGTTCCATAAACGTGATGCCATCCATCGGTTGCATCCGCACATCTAATAAAATCAAATCTGGGGTTAGCGTCGTTAATTGTGCTAAAGCATCGGTCCCATCATCGGCTTCGGCGCAAACTTCAAAGTCTGCGGTCGTTTCGATAATGGCGTGGATGCCGGCGCGAATCAATTGATGGTCATCAACTAACATAACTTGTGCCGCCATTTTTTGCCTCCTACTTACTCGTCACCACATCTAAGGTGACCGTTGTTCCTTCGCCAATTACCGTATCGATAGCGACTGTGCCACCCACCCGGGCCAATCGTTCTTCTAGTTCCGTTAAGCCATAGTGATCTTGACTCCGTTTGGTCTGGGATAACTTGAAGCCTTTCCCAAAATCCACCACTTGGAGCTGATAATGATGGTCACCCACGGGCTGGCCTTTGACAATCGCACTCATCACCCCGGCATGTTTGTAAACATTCATCAAACACTCGGAAACGCAGCGCACGATTTGCGTCAGCGTTTCCGCCGGTAAAACTGGTGAAGCTTTAATCGAGGTCGTAACTTCAAATCCATACTTACTTTGTAACACATTGATTAACAAACCTAGGCGGGCCGCCAAATCGGTTTCGGAATCATCTCGTAAATTGGTCAGCGTCGTCCGTGATTCTTTCAGCGTTTGCCGGGCAATCGTCAACGAGCGGTCAACGGTCGCTTGGGCCTTATCTGCTTGGTCCTGTTTCATAAATTGTTGGGCGGCTTCCAGCTGCATGACGGTCCCTGCCAAGCCTTGAATCAGCGTGTCGTGCAAATCTTGGGCGACACGCCGACGTTCGGCCCGCGTTGCGGAATCTTCGACTTGTTGATACGCAATATTTAATTCCGCCAAAAGTTCTTCGGCATGTTGCCGCTGCTGAATTTGTTTGCGGAAGAAAAACCAGTAATAAACCACGATAAACGTGACAAATAGGCCAGTCGCGCCAAGGGGTAATGATTCGCGAAAACTCGTGTGTAGCAAGATGCCAATCCAGATAAACACGTAAAATCCAATGAGACTCCCGATGGCAATCCACACATGATGAAATAAGTTCGCCGCTTCTAATAACATAATGGGCACAATGCCGATATACAGCATGCCTTGGCCAAAGCCAATCAAACTACCGGCAATCAAGGCCACCACAATTTGCAAAATCAGTAAGCCCACCTGGCCAAAGCGATATTTCATAAACGATGGCATCAGCCAGCCGCAGCCACCATGCACCACGACGAGCACCGTCAACACGATGGCCGTAAACGTGGCGCTGTTTGGTTGCGTGATGCCATACACATTCAACGATAACCCGCGCACCGAAAAGGCACTCAACGCTACTAAAATCAGCCACAAGGTAAAGACCGGCCGCAATGAGCGTAACAGTTCAATTTGTAATTGTTTTTCTCGTTGCTGGCGCATCGGCCATCCCCCTATAGTTCAACGATTATTCGGCCGCTAACGCATCGATTGGATTCAAGCGAGCCGCTTTTCGAGCTGGCAACCACGCGGCAAATAAGGAGATTACGAGGGCCAACCCGAACGTTAAGATAATATTTTGTGGTTCAATTTGAATCAAGTTATAACTGGCAATCGCATACAGCACTTGATTGAGTCCGTAAGCCACGGCATACGCGACCCCGGTCCCAATAATCGCACTTGCCAAGCCAATCATTAAGGATTCACTCGTAAACAAGCGACGAATATCGGTTTTACTTTCACCAAGCGCCCGTAAAACACCAATTTCTTTGGTCCGCGAGCTGACGGACATGAACATCGTCACGATAATCATCAAGGCCGAAACCACTAACGAAATCGCGGCAATCGCGGCTAAAATGACGGTTGCCAAGTTGACGTATTGATTAACGGTCGCAATCATGCTGCTAGCACTCGTCGCACTGAAAACTTTTTTGCCGTTAACTTTTAACTTGCCAATCTTCGTCGTCAAAGACTTGGTATAGTTACGATTAGTTGCTTTCACAATAACGGTATCTGGTTGAGATTTCAAATGATACTGTTTGATCCAGCTTTGTTCCGTGGCATTGCTAATCGCGGTCACGCTACCGGTCGTGGCATCGGTAATCCCGGCCACCGTCAACGTCTTGTTAACAGTC
The DNA here is from genome assembly GCF_000498955.2 of Lactiplantibacillus fabifermentans DSM 21115. Classification (GTDB taxonomy): domain Bacteria; phylum Bacillota; class Bacilli; order Lactobacillales; family Lactobacillaceae; genus Lactiplantibacillus; species Lactiplantibacillus fabifermentans. The sequence goes on from NZ_AYGX02000169.1 coordinate 26,441, forward strand.
ACTTGCTTCCCATTTTTATTCTTAGTGGTGAACTTGACGGTAATCTTCTTACCTAATAGTTTACGCCAGTTTTTGCTGGAGTACGTCTTAGCTAACGTCTTTTTATCAACGACAATTTGATTTTTACCCGGCTGCGTCCCCACTTTAATGGTCGACGTGTGATTATTGCTCGTCCAGGTCGTTAATTTCGCCGTCCCGAGCTTTTTATTACCATACTTATACGTCACATCGCTAGTATTGTAATTTTTCTCAACACTTTGGACATGTGCTTGTTTTTTCAACTTGGCAATTTGGGCATCCGTTAATGTTGCCGTGGTGGTCGTGCCCGTCGCGGATTGCGCCGCTTGGGCTTGAGCCGCGGCACCACCACCCATGGCCGCCCCGCCACCTTGTTGATTAGCGGCCGCACTAGCCCGACTGTTTTTCGTCGTCTGTCCAGCCGTCTTGCGTGTTACGGTGACGATTTGCGGATTAACCATTTTGTTGACTTGTTCATTGATATAGCCTTTGAGCCCATTACCAAGGCCTAAGAACAGCATGACCGCAAATAGCCCAATCGCCGTCCCAGCAATAATTAGCGCGTTCCAATTCATCGTGTGTTTCAGATGTTTAAAGGCCGTCTTATAGGCCACCATCGCGGGCAACTTCCGAAACCCGGTCAGTTGTTCTGGTTGTGCAACATTGGCTTTGGGCCGAACTTGAACTTCATCCGTCAAATGACCATCCACCAAATGCACAATCCGCGTCCCAGAATCTGCGACAGCTTGCGAGTGGGTCACGGCAATGACAAGTCGCCCATCCGCTGCAATTTTATTCAAAATTTGGAGCACTTCTTCAGTATTTTGTTCATCGAGCGCCCCGGTTGGTTCATCGGCGATAATCACTTTCGGATCACTCGCCAACGCGCGGGCAATCGCCACCCGTTGCTTTTGCCCACCGGAGAGTTGGTTCGGATATTTATGAACTTGCTCGGTCAAACCAACATCGGCCAACAATTGCATCGCCCGGTCATGTTTAGCTTGCCGGTCCATGGTCGTCATTTCGAGTGAAATCAGGACATTTTCATAAATGGTCAAATGACTAATTAAATTATAGGACTGATAAATATAGCCCACCGTTTCACGCCGATACCGGTCCAAGGACTGCGTATCACGATGGTTCAAAGTCTCCCCATTAACGGTCACCGAACCAGTAAAGTTCCGGTCCAGCCCCCCGATAATATTCATCAAGGTCGACTTCCCACCCCCAGACTCACCAAGAATCGACACAAATTCGCCGAGTTCAAATGATAAATCAATGCCTTTTAAGACTTTAAATTCTTCTGATCCTAAGTAATACGATTTATGGATGTCGTGTAATTCTAAATAACCCAAATAACATCACCCTTTCAAGTAGTGGTGTCTACACTACCAGTTGTGTGAAGGAAAGTGATGGTCGTTTGGACATTTTGTTGTTGCCCAATTGGGCAGAGCGAAAAAACTGGCGGTTAGCTTCTGAGCATTGCCTAGCCCCAACCATGATATGGCGGGTTTCCGTATCTTGGTTGGGGCGTAGCAAGCACAGGAAGTTGTCAGTTTTTTCGCGTTTCGACTATTTAAATAAGACGAGTGGTGCTCTTCATCATAACCGCAGCATAGCAAGCGCAGGGCACTGCCTTGGGGTTCGCGTTTCGACCATATAGATAGAACGAGTGGGCTTCTGCATCGTGACCGCCGCGTAGCAAGCGCAGGATGCTGCCAGTTTTTTCGCGTTTCGACTATTTAAATAAGACGACTGGTTCCCTGCATCGTAATCGCAGTACAGGAAGATTACGATTTTTAGCATTTAAACTATTTAACTAGCACAAACCGCAATGGATAATCATCCAACCGCTACTTCCAAAGCATCTCATCTCCATACTCATCCACCAAAAACTGCTTAACCGCCCGCATCATCATCGCGGTCGACGGCGCCGTCGCCTGCGTTTTATTCGCGACTAACGCAATCTCTCGATTATAAGGTTCCGCAAACGGGTACGTATTAACTTCCCCGGTCAGCTTTTTCAACGCCAACTGTGGCAAGATGCCCATGCCTAAGCCAGATTCCACCATCGAAATAATCGATTGATCATCAATCGAGAACCGTAAAAAGTTATTTGTAACATGATAATGGTCCAGCGCTAACTTCGTATCCCGGTCGTAGTCACTCTGTTGCAAAATAAAGTTCTTATCGGCAACATCATCAGTCGTAATGAACTTGCCATTTTCCGGCACAAAGCCCGCCGGCGTTACACAAAATATCGGGTCATTGACTAAGGGATGGACTAACAAATTATCCGCGACCGGCATTGATGTGAAGCCGATGTCGATGGTCCCAATTTTGGCCCATTTTGTAATTTCGTTAAAATCGCCTTGATAGACCGAAATATCAATATCGGGATATTCATGATTAAAACGGCGAATAATCCGTGGGAGCCAATTGATACAAACACTGCTAAATCCGCCAATGCGAATCGAACCTGAATGTAAGCCTTGAATATTATCGGCCACTTGGCGCAAATTACTTTCGGTATTCAAAATTTCTTGCACATACGGTAACACTTGCCGGCCGTCGCTCGTTAACTCAACGCCCGAACGGTTGCGGATAAATAATGGGAAACCGAGTTCTTTTTCCAACTGGTTGACCGAATGACTGACTGCACTCGGCGTGACATTTAAGGTCGCGGCGGCTTGGTAGAAGGTCTTTTGGGCCACGACAGTCGCGAAAACTTCATAAGCAAAATTAGCCATGACGTGGATGACTCCTTTAAGTGAATTTATTTCATTTTTAATTGAAAAAGTTGAGCTTTACTCTCGTACGACTTCATTTTATCATATTTACAATCAATAAAATGATATTTGCAAAAAAACTAGCGGAGGCTTTGAATATGAAAAATCTATTTGCGGACCGAGTATTAAATAATAGTACAGCTGACCTTGACGAAATTTTCAAAAATAGCGCGAATCCAGAGAACATTTCCTTCTCTGGTGGCTTTCCAGATAATCATTTATTCCCAGAAGCGGACTTAAAACAAGCCTACCAAGACGCCATCACCAACGATGGCCCGGCAATTTTCCAATACCAAACGACCCAAGGCCCCTTAGCGTTGCGGAAAAAAATTGCGGCGCGGATGCAACAACACGCCGAAGTCCCCACCACGGCTAACGAAGTGATGTTAACGCAAGGTGGCCAACAAGCCATCGACTTAGTGGCTAAGTTAGTCTTAAACCATGGTGATGCAATGATCGTGGAAGGCCCAACTTACATGGGCGCTTTAGCTGCCTTTGACACGTACGAACCAACTTATTATGAAGTACCGGTCGACCAACACGGGATGGATATCCGCGTCTTACGGAAAACGTTGCGCCAACATCCTGAAATCAAATTAATTTATACGGTCCCCGATTTTCATAATCCAACCGGCACGACCATGAGCATCAAACGGCGCCAAGAACTAGTGGCCTTAGCTAATCAATATAACTGTTTAATTTTAGAAGACAGTCCTTATCGTGACTTACGCTACAACGGCAAGTCCGTCCCAGCCGTTAAACATTTTGATACGGAAGGCCGGGTCATCTTCATCTCGAGCTTTTCAAAAATCTTATCACCCGCCTTACGGACAGGCTGGTTAGTCGCTGACGAACATCTCATGACCGAGCTCATCAACTTGAAGTCCGCCATCGATGTCCAATCACCAAACGTGACGTTAGCGGCAGTCAACACGTATTTAGATGAACACGATTTGGATGCACACATCGCCAAGCTCAACGCCGCTTACAAAGTAAAACGTGACGCGATGTTAACCGCGATGGATCGGTACTTCCCGAAAAACGTGCAATACACACGACCAAATGGTGGTTTCTTCATCTGGGTCACCTTACCAGACAACGTTGACGCTCACGAACTCTTAACAGACGTCATCTTGCCACAAGCGCATGTCGCTTATGTGCCATCATCGTGCCAATTTGCCAGCCGCAAAGTCAAAAACGGCTTCCGCTTAAATTACACGAGTCTCGCCCCCGTCACGATTACCCGGGGCATCCAACGGCTCGGTGCGCTCTTACAACCACAAGCGGCGGCCAACTTGCAGACTGCCATCCAATTTTAAAGGCAGCAAACATTCAGCTAAACTATGACTATCATTCAAACATGACAAAGAAGTTGGCACTAGCACAGTGCCAACTTCTTTGTCATGTAGTTCAAATAATAAATATAATTAAGCGGCATCCCGAGGCTTTTCTATGGATGCATAACCGCGGCTTTGATCATTTCTGAAAATTCAACTGCCAGATGGTATTTATGTCCGTTAATGATTTCCTCAGGCGTACCACTAGGGAGATAGGCAGCTAGGATGCCATCAAAGCCATTGGCGGTAGGCCGAATCTGATGATAAGCACGCCAACCATAACCTAGCGCATCATCATCACTTGATAACGCGACATACCCATTCATCTTGATTGGATAGGTTGAATCAGGTGTAGTTGGCACAAAATCCCCAGTTTCCGGGTAAAGATTCATTTCGGTAGGCTCACCGAAGTTACAGAATGTCTCGATAATGTGCTGACCGTTAACAGTATCACCGACAGAGTAGAAATGTTCCGGATTCACTACGGCCGCAATGTGGCTATCTAGTTCGCCAGCGAGCTGCTGTTGTAATTGTGGCATCGTAATCCCTTCAACATGCATGAAGACTTGGCCTTCTTGCAAGTCTTGGTTACCGTTTGATTTTTTGGCAACCGCTTTCCAGAACTTGTCAGATGCAGCAAGTGGTTCCTTGTAAAGAGCTTTCATATCCTCAAGTGCAGCATATTTATCTTTGGTATCAAGTAGTAATTGCTTGGCTTCTGGATACGACAACAAATTGATTTCAATGGCACTCTTGGAAATATCAGCTCCTAGGTGCTTCATTTCTTGTAAGACGTGCTTAATTCGCCATTCTTGAACCTTTGCTAACTCAGCTTGCGTTACCGGTGTATTATCAATCGTAATGTCGATTTTCAAATCTGTCATGTGTTTTCCCTCCAATTGGTTTCATGAGTATACGGACAGAATAACAGTCGATACTAGCTTATTGAACCGCAATAATCTAGTATTTGTCGGCTAATCCAACACTGTGTAGAATAAAACTAAAAGGTGGGTGTATATATAATCGATTATCGTTTTGAGCGCGCTGATACAGATATTGATCTGTACATTTATTGAATCATTGACAGCAAGCTGAAGTTGCTGAAGTTGCTAAAATTTCTCAAAATACGGATTCGACACATTGCTTCATATTCGTAGAAAAGATGCCGCTAATCGTGCTAATCAAAAGAGATCTGGCGCTATGAATATGAAAACTATCCGCACCGACTGGCGGCAACCCACATCAATAAAATTAATTATTGATAACAAAAGTAATAATATGATTGCCTGTTGATTAAAAACGCATTTGACAGTCTGAATTTACTGCTGTAAACTAGCGCTAACAAAATAAACGTTTTGATGAGATGAGTAAGTCGGTATTCAGGCCTAGAGAGCTGCCAGTACGGGTGCAAGGCAGTCCGGATAGTTGATTGAAGCATGGTCTCTAAATGGTGCCAGTGAGCTGCGGTGAGCTGACAACGGGTCGTATCGTTACTATACGTGAGTTCATAACTCAGTGAGTCTAATCGTGCGAACGGTTGGAAAACTAAGGTGGTATCACGACTAGCAGTCGTCCTTTTTAATAAGGATGGCTGCTTTTTTGTCGTCAAAACGAAAAAAATAGGAGTGTGGGTTAATATGAAGAAATGGTTACGTAGATTAGGGGTTGTGGCTTTGGGCGCCATCTTGGCAGTGACGTTAAGCGCTTGTGGGAGTAGCTCTAGCAGCTCATCGAGTTCTTCGAGCGCCGCTAGTTCGAACTTAGATTTACAGACTTCGGGGACCTTGACGATTGGTTTGGAAGGCACTTTTCAGCCGTACAGCTACCGTAAAGATGGTAAATTGACTGGTTTTGAAGTAGATTTAGGGAAAGCCGTGGCTAAGAAGCTGGGCTTAAAGGCTAAATTCGTGCCAACCAAATTTGATTCGTTGATTGCCGGGTTGGACGTGAATAAATACGACGTCGTCATTAATGATATTGCCGAAACGCCACAACGTGAGAAGAAATACTTGTTCTCCACGCCTTACATTTATTCCAAGGCCCAATTAGCCGTTAAAAAAGGTTCGGCAATTAGTAAGATTACCGATATCAAAGGTAAAAAAGTCGCCCAAACGACGACAAGTAACAACGCGAGTGATGCGACCCGCTTAGGCGCCACCGTCACGCCGACGGATGGCTTCCAACAATCCATCGACCTCGTTAACCAAGGGCGGGTTGCCGGGACCATCAATTCCCGCGAAGCCTTTTACGCTTACTTCAAGCAAAATAAAAACGCGAAGATCAAATTAATCGACAGTGGTTCTGAAATTAAGACGCAAAAAATCGGCGCAATCTTCAATAAGAAGCACGCTAAATTGCAAAAAGAAGTTTCCAAAGCGATTCAAGAACTCCGTCAAGATGGTACTTTGACGAAGTTATCGAAGCAATATTTCGGCGGCGATGTTACTAAAAAATAGTTTCATTAATTTAGCCTAATTTTTATCACCTAATTCTTAACTGAATTTTGGTATTCGACCGGCGTTACGTTCGTTATAATAAGCAAAGTGCTTATTTTTTGTCAGTTGTCGCTATTTCAATTATGATATTATGTGTGTCAAAAAAATTAGGGAGTGTTTATAAATGCAACGATTCATGAAAAAGCTCGGTATCGCCGTGTTTGGGGTTGCCTTGGCCGTCGTTTTGACCGCTTGTGGCAGTAATTCAAGTTCCAGCAAGTCGAGTGCCGCTGGTTCTAACTTAGATTTACAAACTTCCGGAACTTTAACGGTTGGTTTGGAAGGGACTTTCCAACCTTATGGCTATCGTAAAGATGGCAAGTTAACGGGGTTTGAAGTTGACTTAGCCCGCGATGTCGCTAAGAAGTTAGGGTTAAAAGTGAAGTTCGTCCCAACCAAGTTCAATTCATTGATTGCTGGTTTGGATACGAACAAGTATGACGTGGTGATCAACAACATGTCCGAAACGAGTGAACGCAAGGCGAAGTACCTCTTCTCCACACCTTACATTTATTCCAAATCACAATTAGCCGTTAAGAAGAACTCTTCTATTAAAAAGATTACACAAATCAAGGGCAAAAAAGATGCCCAAACGACGACTAGTAACAACGCTAGTGATGCCAAGCGTTTAGGCGCTACCATCACCCCAACCGATACGTTCCAACAATCAATTGAACTCGTGGAACAAGGTCGGGCAGCCGGGACCATTAACTCCCGTGAAGCGTTCTACGCTTACTTGAAACAACAACCAAAAGCTGACATCAAGTTGATTGATGCAAATGGCGAAATCAAGACGCAAAAGATTGCGGCCATGTTTAACAAGAATCACGCAAAATTACAAAAGAAAGTTTCTAAGGCCATCGACGAACTTCGTAAAGACGGTACTTTGACTAAACTTTCCAAGAAATACTTCGGTGGCGACGTTACTAACAAGTAGTCCAACCGACCCGACAGGCCAGTCCTGTCGGCTACATAGCACCACACTTAACTCATTAGGAGGACTTTCATGAATTCGATTTGGCATATTATTGTCACCTCAACCCCACAAATCGTGGCGGCAGGTTTAAAATACACCATTCCCATTGCAATTATTTCATTTATTCTCGGTTTAATCTTTGCCATCTTAACCGCTTTAATCAAATTATCACCACGCCACGGCTGGTTTAGCATCCTCAAGGCCATCGCCTACTTTTACGTTTGGCTATTCCGGAGTACCCCATTATTAGTCCAATTATTTATTGTGTACTTTGGGTTACCGTACTTAAAAATCAGTGGCATCTTCCCCAATGGGATTCAGTTAGACCCTTGGACGGCTGGGATTGCGACCTTCTCACTCAACACCGGGGCTTACTGTGCCGAAACGATTCGGGCTTCGATCTTGTCAATTCCACAAGGTCAATGGGAAGCGGCTTATTCCATCGGGATGACCAAGACCCAAGTTCTGCGCCGCATTATTTTGCCACAAGCGGCCCGCGTTTCCTTACCGCCGTTGTCCAACAGCTTTATTAGCTTAGTTAAAGACACCTCATTGGCCGCTTCCATTACGATTATCGAAATGTTTGAAGTCAGCCAACAAATTGCCGCCCAAAACTACCAACCACTCGTGATGTACGCCCTGGTTGCGGCGCTCTACGCCGTGCTCTGCTCAATTCTGAGTTGGTTACAAGGCTACTTGGAAAAACGGACATCACGCTACATTAAGCCGATTAATTAGGAGGGACCGCCATGATTAAATTAGAAAATGTCAACAAAACCTTTGGCGATCATCCCGCCTTAGCCGATATCAATACTGAATTTAAAGAACATCAAACGACCGTCATCGTCGGGCCATCCGGCTCTGGTAAGTCAACCCTCTTGCGGTCACTGAACTTGTTAGAACATCCAGAAAGTGGCCAATACCACTTCGATGATGAAACAATTGACTTCAGTAAGCCTATTACGAGTAAAACGGTCTTAGAACTCCGCCGCAAAACTGGGATGGTCTTTCAAGATTACAACTTATTCCCCCACTTAACCGTCGTTAAAAATGTGATGGAAGGTCCCATTCAAGTCTTAAAGCAATCAAGTGCCGACGCTAAGAAAACGGCGCTCGACTTACTTGATAAAGTTGGCTTAGCCGATAAAGCCGAGTCCTTCCCGAGTCAACTTTCGGGTGGCCAACAACAACGGGTCGCCATTGCGCGGTCCCTCGCCATGAATCCCGAATACATCTTGTTAGACGAACCCACCAGTGCCTTAGACCCCGAACTAGAAGCCGGTGTCTTACGGGTCTTATTGGAACTCGCGCAAGAAAAAGATTCGATGATTATCGTGACCCATAACTTAGAATTCGCCCGCGCCGTCGCCGATAAAATCTTATTCGTCGAAAACGGCAAGATTTTATTCGATGGTACCCCCGCCGAATTCTTCAAACAACCAACGCAACGGATTGCGGATTTCTTAGCCGCGATGACCTTTACGACGATTTCGGATAAAGCTGAATCATAGAGTGCGACAGAAGGCGGTTAGTTTGCGAGCATTAACGTGGCATCGGCAATTATGCCCGGGCTTTGGGCATGGTTGCCGATGCCGGGTTAAGCGGAACAAACTGCCTCTAGGAGCACGTTTCAAAAATAAAGATACCAACACGAAAGGACCAGCGGCTAACAACAAAGCCGCTGGTCCTTTTTGAATTATGCTTATTTATCCAACAAATCAAACGCTAAATCTAACGCCGTCACACTGTGGGTCAAATACCCGAGCGAAGTATAATCCACCCCGGTATGGGCATATGACGCCAAAGTCGCGGGCGTCATACCACCAGATACTTCCACCTTAATCGTCGGTGGTACTAGTGTCCGCCACTGTTTGACCATGGCTGGCGTTTGGGTGTCAAACATGATGATATCTACCCGACTAGCCACGGCAGCTTGCAATTCGGCGACGTTTTCAACTTCGACTTCAATGATCTTCGTCGGGCCAATCTGCCGGCCTGAAACTCCCACCGCTAAAGCAGTGGGGTTCTTGGGTGGAAACTACAACAAAGCACATTGAAGCGTTAACTACTCCTTGGAAGTTGGGAGTTAACCCAATTCCGGACATGGCCTCTCAATGAGTTAACGGGACTTTGACCCGAATACCATGTCTAGTGCCTTGCGACACCATCGTAGACTTCAATATGGCAGCTGCCACCGACAGAACATTTTTGCCCAAACGGGCGTGGAACGTTTCTGCACCACTTGCTATTTTCGTCGGCAATGACGTTAAAATTGTCGATTATGAGATCGTGTAGTGATAGCTTATTCCCATGGATTCGAGTATCATGTTGTCTTCTGCTTTGATACGATCAACCATTTGTTCTTGGTTAATCAGAAAATGTCTGAATTCATCGTTTGAGATATCAGAGATTGTGCAGTCATCTAATACTTTAGTTGCTAGAAAGGCACTGTAGACATCCCGTTGCGCATTATATTCAGTACCATCCATGTTGATTTTCTTAGCACGATGATTCAAATCTGAATTGGCTTGGTGATATTGTTTGGTATCGTGCTGATACTGACTTAACTTAGCTTTGACAGTGTTTATTAATACTGGTTCATAGCCAAATAACGCGAGTTTTCGTTTAATGATCGCCATTAATTGACTAGGGGCTTGGTTGGTGATAGATGATCCAAACAAACCCGCTTGCCAACCAGCTACGGAAACCTTCTCCATACGGATATCATGGCTTAATGCTACTAATTCATTCGAGAGTGTTTCAAAATAATATTTACGATGGTTAGATTTCAAGCGATACAAGTAGTTCAATTTACGACGCAACTTCTTATAGTTATTGGTGCGACGTACTTTGTAACCCTTAATGTACTTGAGTTTGCCGTTAGCAGTGAGTTCAAAGGCATCAGGATTATTTTCGACTTGTGAATGTGTCATCTGATGTTGAAGTTGTTTGATCTTAGACGTATCATCACCAAAGAACGGGTTCAGCACGCTTAAGTTCATCTTATCGTGGTGATAATAAGCAAAAGTCGATGGGCCAATATCAATTCCTACTGGGCTAGATGCTCGTGTTGTCCGTCGTTTCCGTGGTGGCAAGCCACTATAAGTGATTTGTATTGCATATTTAGTATGGGTATTACCAGCAATTTGAATCAGACGAATATACTTTAATTGTCGATATTCACTAAAAAAAACCTCACGTTCGTAAGCTCGATATCTAGCGGTTTTAAAACGATGCTTACCACGTTTGAAGTGGAATATACGGTGATTTAAATCCATTGAGAACTGCGTATTCCATTGTTTCGACCTAATAGTGAATTGCGCAAATCGTTTAATATGCAGTTGTTTGGAACCTTGGTACAGAACTTTATCAATTCCTTGCCAGACATCGGTGATGATCGCTTGCATAGCAACAGACATTAGTCCCTTAAATCTTGGATTAACGTGGCGTTTCACAAAACCACTGAATCCAATTGAGTGGCGTTGCTTACTACCTTGGTCTGAATCAAGCCCGTAAGCTTGCATAATCACTTTTAGGCGATCATTGACAATCTTTTTATTGGCTTTAGTCGGTTGTTTAGTCCGTTTTAATTTCCATGCACGTTTTAACTTGATCAGCCGTTGATAGTCACGATTACGTCGCAAATACTTTATTTGATGATTAGCATATTTGACAATTTCTCGATAGTAGTCATAGTGTTGCCAAAGCAACTCGTTTAGAAATCTAGCTTGATATTTATTAGTGATTAACTGAAGTTCCAAGACCGCAACTTGCTTTAGCTCATCCATGATTTACGTCCTCCTTTTATATTCTGATTTTTTCTGATTATGGTAGATTGTAAAATTAATCCGAACGCTGTTCGGACAAAAAAGATCAGCTTC
>NZ_AYGX02000170.1 GCF_000498955.2 Lactiplantibacillus fabifermentans DSM 21115
AGGTTATGCTGAACAATTTGTCCAAAAATTCGGATTAAATTTGCAATCTACCTCTTGATATAACAGACAACTATCCGAGGAGTGATCAATTTGAAATACGTGATTATTGGTGGGGTCGCTGGCGGCATGTCCGCGGCAACCCGACTGCGGCGACTCGATGAAACGGCGGAAATCGTTGTTTACGAACGCGGGCCATTCGTCTCATTCGCCAACTGTGGCTTACCATTTTATTTAGGCGGCGAAATCACTGAACGCGCTGACCTTATCGTCAAAACGGCCGCCCAATTACAAGACCGGTTCAACATCACGATTCATCCCAACCACACCGTGACCAAAATTATGCCAGCCACGCAACAACTGACCGTGACGCACGACGAAACGGCGACCACGGTCTCGTACGACAAACTAATTCTCTCAACTGGGGCCACACCGATTGTCCCAGACTTACCCGGATTAACTGAATCCGATAACATTTTTACCTTGCGCAATATTCCCGACCTCGACAAAATTATGGCTGAAATCCAGTCCAACGCCTCGCAACACGCGCTCGTCGTTGGTGGTGGCTTCATCGGCTTAGAAGTCGCGGAAGGCTTACGTCACCGGGGCTTACAAGTCACCTTAGTTGAACAAGCCCCTCACGTTTTACCACCGCTGGATGAAGAAATGGCCGCCCCGTTAAAAACTGAACTGGAAAATAACGGCGTTCACGGCATCACTGGCCAAGCGGTGACGGCCTTTGACCAAGCAGGCCACCAAGCAACTTTGGCTGATGGCACCGTTTTGCATCCCGACTTCACGATTATGGCCATTGGCGTCCGACCAGCGAGCCAACTGGCCAAGGATGCACATTTGACCTTAGGCTGGCGTGACGGCATCGTGGTCGATGAACATTATCAAACGAGTGATCCAAACATTTATGCAATTGGCGATGCCATTTTAGTCACCCAACAAATCGACCACCAACCAGCTTTAATTGCCTTAGCATCGCCCGCTAATCGTCAAGGCCGCCAAGTCGCGGACAACTTAGCCGGTCATCCCCGTCGTAACCGCGGCAGTATTGGGACCGCTATCGTCCGCGTTTTCGATTTGACGGCTGCGGCGACTGGCTTAAACGAACGCGATTTGCAGCGAGAACACTTGCCTTATCAAGTCGTTCACACGCGCACAGCCAGTCACGCCAGCTACTATCCCGGCAGTGAACCGATTACCTTAAAACTGTTGTTTAACCCGGACACCGGTAAAATCTACGGCGCACAAGGCGTTGGTAAAATCGGCGTCGACAAGCGGCTTGATATTTTGGCAACCGCTATCAAAGGTCAGTTAACAATTGCGGATTTACCCGAATTAGAACTCACCTACGCGCCACCATACGGCGCTGCCAAAGACCCCGTCAACATGCTCGGTTATGCCGCCTTGAACTTGGCTGAAGGGCTTAGCCACAATATTCAATGGTACGACTTACCCGCTGAACTCGCGGCTGGCAAGCAACTATTGGATGTCCGTGACGCCGATGAGTTAGCGGATGGTCGCTTCAAAAACGCCATCAACATTCCATTAGACCAATTGCGCGACCGCTTATCTGAGTTGAATCCGCATCAAGCCTACATCGTGAGCTGTTTTAGTGGTCAGCGCAGCTACATGGCTGAACGAATTCTAAAGCAACATGGTTTTGCGGTCGAAAACTTGGATGGTGCGTTCGCGTTGTATGCCGCTGTCCGACCGGAAGATTTAGTTGGATTGAAATAATCGCATTTGAAAGCACACTTATACATCTAATTTAGATGTGATAAGTGTGCTTTTTTATCCAACTTCAACCATTCATGTGGTGATATGCAAATAAACCAACAGCATACCCATAAAAGAATGCTCTCGAAAATAAGTTTTTTCCTTGAACCGATTAGTTTCCACCAACTCGTTAAAGCTTGCCAATAAATGAAACGTGATTATTTCAAAAATCATTTATATTCTAGGCTCTGCAGCTTATCCAAAACCTATCCAAGCTTATCTAAGCCTATCCCAGCTACCCCAAGCTTACTCAAGCCCATCTGAGTTACACCTCACAAATTACCAGCAGAACTTATTCACAGTATGTCAATATTTCGGGTGAAATCGTACAAACTTCCCTTCAAACGAGTCATCAATTTATGGTAGGGTTAATTTAGTTGTTTTTTATTATAAATAAAAGTTTGGGGCGGATTTAATGACAAAGTATCGGTGGCAAGCGAGTGCCTTAGTATTAGTAACCTTCATGTTAGGCTGTAACGAATTTATGGTAGTCGGGGTACTCTCAGACATTGCCAAATCGTTGCGGGTCACCGTGGCAACGGCGGGGTATTTAGTCACTATTTTTGCGATTGTTTACGCCATCAGCACTCCCATCATTACGATTTTAGCGAACCGCTTCAATCGCTATAAAACACTCATGACATTACTGTTGCTGTTCTTAATTGGTAATACTTGGAGCGGCTTTACCACGAGTTACGGTTGGTTTTTAGTCACCCGCATGTTGACCGCCGCCGTGGCTGGAGCCATTGAATCATTAGTTATTTTATTTGCCAACGACATTGCGCCACGGCAAAAACGCGCGATGTTGATTTCGTGGATTGCCGCTGGTTTTAGTATCGCTTCGGTTATCGGCGTGCCGATTGGGGTCGCAATTAGTACGGCAACTAGTTGGCACATGGCGTTTCATCTAATTTCGATTTTAAGCCTAATTACCACCATCGTGATGGTCTGCCTGTTACCACGCGATTTACCACAAACGCCTGGCACCATCAAGGATCAGCTCGTCTTATTAACGGATAAACGGATTTATTTAGGTGCCTTACTGATTTTATTTTCAGCGGCGGCCCTTTACGCCTACTATACTTATGTTCGGCCATTGCTAACCACTGGCTTGGGCTTTAACACGACCGCGCTCAACTGGCTATTATTTATTTTGGGATTAGTCAGCATTGCCGGCAATCGCCTATCCGGTATCGTAGCGGAGCACCGCGGCTTAAAAATTATGCCACGCTTCTATTTGGTCGATATCGTCTTATTGCTACTATTTCCGCTAGCGATGACGACCAAACTCACGGGATTTAGCTTATTGCTAATTTTGACGTTACTGATTTCCGTCGTAAATTCACCGATTCAGATTCACTTTCTAGACGTTGCCGAAGCGGACTATCCACAAGCCATCCTACTCGCATCATCGTTAAACGCCATCTTCTTTAATATCGGGATTTCCGTCGGTTCGGCCACGGCGTCGTTAGTACTCGCCCATCGCGGTTTGAACCAACTAGGCCTTGGTGGGGCCGCCTTTTCAGCCTTAGCGTTAATCACCACGCTGATTCTCAATCACGTGATTGCCCGTCACCAATCCAAGGCAGTGGCCTAAAGCTATGCTACAATCTAACTTAATTACTTTATTGGGAGGAACCTCATCATCGATTACCAACAAGCAGTAACTAACGAATGGGATAACGCCGCCTACGTCCAAGCAACGGGCGATGCCGATTTTGAACGCGTCCCGGCCCGCGTGATGACGAACTGGTACCGCGTGCGGTCATTTGGCCAGGAAGCCTTTGTCTGGCAAAAAAAGCAACGCGACTTACTGGTGATTTCAACCGAAGCGCGTGAAGCTTTAATCACACAACTGAAACAAGATTATTTTAAACCCATCTATGACGACTTTATGGCGCATGGTTGGGCTGAGTAGCCATTAAAAGCGCACACGAACTTTGACAGCTCAAACCGTCAGTTCGTGTGCGCTTTCCATTATTTTTTCACTTCAATTGATTTTTTTCGTGCCAAAATAAAAAACAGCCAGCATGAAACAAGATTATAAATGGCAGCCAATCCACAAATACCATAAAATACACAAATCGTTCGTTGAAGCTGACAATATTTAATATCGTGACACCCAAGATGGCACCACAGCCTAGTGTCAAAGCACCAGCGTAGATTTTTTTCATTTTAAGCGTCGTTGCCCGCAATGATAATCCCCAAATGACTAACAACAGTCCACAAAGGACATACCCCGTCAATTGATTGTCGTCGAGTTTGAAACCTTGTTGCACACCACTCGCAAAATAAAGGGCCGCCATGTAATTTGCCACGTAAATACCGGTCATGATTTGAACCCCGTAGTAGTCTTTCATATCGCTAGTCCACTCATTATCAGGGTCTTAATTTTGGTTACCGACCAGCTGGCGAGCATCAACATCGTCCCCCAAAGTATTCATATTATTATTCCATAATATAATAATATGAATGCCCGGACAACCGGAATTGGTAGCGCTACCGTTAGGACAACAAACTAAAAAAATATCCAGCTGTTATTTTCAGTCATGACCCGTATAATGCAGTCATAGACTGTCTTTGCCATCTAAGAGAGGCGTTAGCATGACCACATACTTTCTAATTAATCGCCAAGACTACTTCGCGGCTGGCTTCATCGTCAACGACGGCGTAGCGTACATTGATACCACCACTAGTTTTAGTGCGGCGGCATCGGTGAAACGTGCCACTGCCACCGTTGCCAAAGCTGGTCTATACGCGCAAGCCCTCGCGCATCCCACGCCTGGCAGTGAACGTACAGTGTTAACCGATGACGAGCGCACGCAACTGACTAAACAGCTGGACACGCAATTCCAAGTCATCAGTACTGAAAACTTGCAAAGCTGTTAATTTATTCAATTCGAGGTGAATCAAATGACTGAAAAAGAAACTAAACCTGATGTCAAAGACGAGCGTACTAATCCGTACTGTCACGTTGACATGGTCTGCACGCCCGGCTGTGGCTGTGCTGGTGCAGATGGTATCTGCCACTGTGCCATGATTTCGGAGCAGAAATGTGATTGTGATGGTTTTTGTGGGCTGCCAAAGCATTAACAAGCTGGTCGGTCATACCCAAAAGGCGTGCCGTGTTGTCATAAAGCCAACACGACACGCCTTTTAACTAAAAATGATTAAGTGACAATCAGGCCAATACATTGACTAGTCTGATCAGTAAAATGACGGCCGTAAATGGTGAACCTAATCGCAAGTTGGTTCACACTCGCTAAGATTCTATTTTGTAATTTATATGAAAGATCCCCGCGAATATTTACCGTTACCGCGTGACCACTCTTCACTAGTGCCATTAACTGCTGTTGGCAATGTGGCCAGTTGTGCTCTAACTCATCAATACAAAAGCACGCAACGATTGGTAAACTCATAATTTCAGAAAATTCATCATCGACTTGTTTCATTCTCATTTACCACCATTTCAGTGACTTATTTTTTGACATAAGTTTCATTAATCGTTGAGACCGTCAAACCAGTAACATCCTTCTTGTGACTTGGGATCATCAAGCTGAAGATGTAACCAAAGATGAAGGAGGATAAGAAGGCCACACAAGCAACTAACAGTGATGAAATATTCAAGGATTGAACATAGAACGAGCAAGCTACACTCGCAACTAAGCCGAGTAAAACACCCAAGGAATTGGCGCGTTTGGTGAAGATACCAACGGCAAAGACCCCCGCAATTGGCACACCAAACATCCCAGTAATTGATAAGAATAAGTTCCAAGTTTGTGAGGTATTCCCCATCAACAAGTAAACCGCGAACGCTAACCCTAATAAACCAGAAATAATAATGATGATTCGCGCCAACGTAACGTCTTTCAAACCTTGTAATTTATCATGGAAGAACCGTTGCTTAAAGTCGGTCACTGCACATGAAGAAATTGCGTTCAAACTAGAAGCAATCGTGGATTGAGCTGCCGCAAAGATAGCTGCGATAACTAATCCAGCAACCCCGGCTGGCATTTGCGTCACAACAAAGTAAGGGACAATGGCACTCGTGTTAAAGCCTTTTGGCAACGAACCCGTATGTTGATAGAAACTGAATAAGACCGTCCCCATCCCAAAGAACAGTGGAATGGTAATTAAGGCTAACCAGCCGTTGGTGTAAAGTGATTTCTTAGTTTCAGCCATGCTACCAGTAGTTTGGTAACGTTGAACCACGTCTTGACTACCGGTATATTGATACAAACTGTTAAAAATTTGACCTGCTAAGATCAACGGTACGAATTTCGATAAGTCCCCGATATTGAAATCAGAACCTGAGAGGAATTTGTGATGAACCGCCACATCATTCATGATGGTCCCAAAGCCGCCTTTAGTGTAGGCAATCCCTAAGATACAAATTAATAAAGCCCCACCAAGTAACAAGATACCTTGAATAACATCACTCCAAATAACCCCTTCGATACCACCTAAGAATGTATATAGAATACATAAACCACCCACAATGACCGCAATCAAGATTGGATTAATATTCGATACTGACGTAATGGCAATAATTGGCAAGTAAATTACAATGGCAACCCGCCCAATATGATAAAGCATAAATAAGATACTACTAATTGCCCGCATCACCGGACTAAACCGTTCTTCTAAGTATTCATAGGCCGTGGTCACTTGCAATTTACGGAAGAATGGCACATAAAATTTGATCAAAATTGGAATCAAAATCAAAATTGAAAAGTTACCAATCGCATAGGACCAGTCAGTTAAGTATGATTGTTCCGGTGTTGACATAAAGGTAATCGCACTTAAAGTCGTGGCATAAATACTGAAGCCCGCGGCCCAAGCCGGAATCTTACCTTCTGCTTTAAAGAATGAATCCGTGTTCTTACTTGCCTTACGCGTAAAATACGCCCCGACACCTAACATTGCTAACAAATATATTACGAGGACGGCCCAATTGAGACCCCCAAAACCAACCTTACTCATGATTTCACCTCATTAACTTTCATCGTTTTTTGTGAATTTGCGGAACTAGTATTCGTTCGTTGAATAAAGAATTTCAAAATCAGTGGTGCGACTAACGTGGTAATCACGGTTACGACAATCATGGCGGTGTAATGATTTTGATCAATCAAATGCGCACCGAGGGCGACATTTGAGACCACTAACGCCATTTCACCACGCGAGACCATCCCGGCCCCAACGACATTGGCCGCGGCCCAGTCTAACCCGAACATTTTGCCACCAATTGCACCACCCACTTGTTTACCTAAAATGGCAATCAAAATTAATAGCGCAATAAACACAAAGTCTTTTTGTAAATTATCAAAAGTAATATTCAAACCAACACTAACGAAAAATACGGGAATAAAGACGGAATAACCAATCGGCTCCACCTTCAATGCCAACGCATCTTTATAAGTCGTTTCTGAAATTGCTAAGCCCGCAAAGTACGCCCCTAAGACATCGCTCATGCCAAGCGCAACGGCGAGCCCCGCAAAACTAAAGCAGAGAATAATCGCAGCAGTCGTCAAATTCTCACTGGCATTCAGCTTGTCAAATAATGACAGAAACTTAGGCACCGCCCATTTACCGAGGACAAACATTAAAATGAAGAAGCCTAATTTAGGCAAAATCAACGCCCACAGCGATTGCGACTGGGCGGCATTCCCGGTGCCAAATAAGCTGACACAAATACCTAGTAAAATCACACACATAATGTCGTCGGCCACGGCGGCGCCTAAAATAATGGCGCCTTCGCGACTGTTCATGCGATGCATTTCTTTCAGTACTTGAACCGTGATACTAACCGAGGTGGCACTTAAAATTAGTCCAATGAAAATCGCAGTTGACCAAGCAAAGCCGAACCCAACCGCACAAAGTAACGCTGCCGATACCGTTGGAAAGATCACGCCTAAGGTTGCCACCGTTAAAGCGGGTTTCCAATATTTCATTAATAAGCCTAAATTACCTTCCAGCCCCGCAATGAACATCAAGATAATGACACCCATTTCCGAAAAGTAATTAATGAAGGTGCCCGGTGCCAGTAAATGCAACACGGCGGGACCAGCTAAAACGCCAACTAACAATTCTCCAATCACACTTGGAAAATTCAATTTATTGGATAAGTGTGCGCCTAATTTTGTTAGCACCAAGATAATGACTAACTGCCAGATATAACTCATCGTGACTACCTCCGCTATTTCAATGCTGCATTAACCAGCTCGATTTGACCGTTCATATCTTGATCATCAATCGCATATTCCAGAAATACTGGGGTGCCAGCTGATAGT
This sequence comes from Lactiplantibacillus fabifermentans DSM 21115, assembly GCF_000498955.2. GTDB lineage: Bacteria > Bacillota > Bacilli > Lactobacillales > Lactobacillaceae > Lactiplantibacillus > Lactiplantibacillus fabifermentans. Next base: position 8,076 of record NZ_AYGX02000170.1, read on the forward strand.
CCTGACAATAATGTTTTCCAATCCGTCGCTCCTTGACCTAGTAACACCGTATCTTGGTTGGCAATATCTTTTAGATGGAACACGGTAATGGCGTCTTTGACTTGGTCAAAGGCTGGTTCTGGTTGTTGGTCAATCCAATACCAATTGCCGGAATCAAAAGTGTACCCGAGTGGTAAGTGCTCCTTTGCAACCCACGTTAATAAGTCCGTCATCGTTGTTAATCGGCCGTTGTCATTGGGCTGATTTTCAATCGTGACTTGAACATCATTAAAGTTGAGGTGCCTTAATTGTTCGGCAATAGTGGCTGCGTCGGTCAGCTTCCCAGAACTGTATTTTAACGATTTGATATGATGTTGCCGGGCCATCGCTAAAGCTTGTGGTAACTCAGCATTCAAGCCGTCCATAGTAAAAATTTCTTCTGGAACCGAATAATAAAAATCCCAATGTTCTTGTTGGCAAAGTTGATCAATAGCTGTTAATTCCGCGTCTTTAGTTGCTGCTTGGAAGAACTCACCGCGAACTTCAATGGCATCAATGGGGGCGCCGATAAGTGTTTTTAGACAAGCCGCCTGACTAGTGCCGGCCTGTAGTTTTTTCAGAAATACGGCAGTGTTTACAGATACTTGCATGGTTGGTACTCCTCTCAAAGCAAAATAAAAAGCCACTACGCAATAACGTTAGCCATAGCGCCAATGACCTAGTAAGACCTAGGGATAGCGATCGACTAACAATTATTTCGTAGCGGTTAATTTTCTGAGATGATATTACGCCAAGTAATATAGCACAATAAAATCTAAGTGTAAACGCTTTCTTTAATTTATTTTTTCTGCATTAGGCCACTTGCTGCGCCAAACAGTTGTGCTTTATCCGCTAAAACAGCGACTTCTAAGCGGGTCTGACACAAATTTTCAGGAATTAATTTATCAATATTTTTTTGCAATAAATCAAGTAAGAAGCAGCCTTGCTGTGATTCGGCGCCACCAATAACCAAGACTTCTGGATCAAACAACAACATAATCTGGGCCAACCCAGCTGCGACCGTCGCCGCCCAGTCGTCAATAATCGTTAAATACTGTTGATTACCTTGCTTAGCGGCCGCAAAAGCATCTTTAACACTAATTTGGTATTTAACCAACTCCCGGTCCAAAGTCAATGTGGATGCGCGTTGTTCATAATTAGTCTTGGTTTGCGGGTCATATAAGGTATAACCAATCGAATTAGCGGTCCCGTGAGCCCCACTTAGTAACCGACCGTTAGCCAAATAAGCCCCGCCAATTCCCGTTCCTAACGCAATACAATAGGCCGAATTAGCATCCTTGGCGCTGCCAGCTAACTGTTCCCCTAGTAAACACGCATCCACATCGTTCACTACAAATACCGGTAGCCCCGTCAATTGGGCTAATTCATCCTTGATTGGCGTCCCTTGATAGTCGGTAATCGTCGGACCAGCATACTGAATTGCGCCATCTGCCCCAACAATACCGGCCGTACTAACGCCAATACCGGCGACTTCATAATTATTTGTATAGTCGCGACTTAACTGCTTTAGCATTTTTAAAATATGACCATCAGCATTATGTAAGGTCCGACAACTCCCAATATGAGACAACTGCAACTGTTCATCTATCAGGCCGTATTTAATTGAAGTCCCACCAATATCAAAAACTAAATAATTTTTTGTCATTACAATCATTCCTTATGATTAAATTAAGCGGTTTAATCACGATGATTTAAGCGTTTTCATCATAGCATGAACCCTAGTTTTACACAAAAAAACTTTTTTTAATAGTCGTGTAATCATCTGGTGTAATTGAATTACCGCCGCAAAACGATAATTATTATCGAAAAATGTTATTGCAATATTTTTGTTTGTATACTAAGCTACTTCCTGTAAGCGGTTAATCTTTGAGATGATTATTACCACACAATTTAATAACAAGAGGAGTTTATGATCATGAAAAAACTTTATTCAGCATTAATGACGGCATTCAACGAGGATGGCTCAATGAATGATGCCGGTACGCGGGCGATGGTGCGTTACAACATCGACGTTAACCATATTGATGGTCTCTATATTGGTGGGAGTACTGGCGAAGCCTTCATGATGAACACTGAAGAACGTAAGCACTTATTCAAGATTGCCTTTGATGAAGCGGCTGGCCAATGTGATTTGATTGCCCAAGTAGGTTCAATCAACTTAAATGAAGCCAAAGAACTAGCAGATTATGCGGTTAACACGATTGGCTATAAAACCATCAGCGCCGTCACCCCGTTCTACTATCCATTTAACTTCGACCAAATCAAATACTACTATGATGCCATCTTGGAAGGTCTAGATACGCAATTATTAATCTACTCCTTACCAGCCTTAACTGGAGTTTCCTTAACAGCCGAACAATTCGGTAAACTCTTCGAAAATCCTAAGATTATCGGTATCAAATTCACTAATGCCGACTTCTTATTATTGGAACGGGTTCGTAAAGCCTTCCCTGACAAGTTAATCTACTTTGGTTCTGATGAAATGTTACTTTCAGCCTTAGTCTTAGGCGTTGATGGTGCCATCGGTTCAACCTTCAACTTAAACGCCAAACGCGTCTTTGACGAAATCAAAGCCTTTGAAGCTGGCGACAATGCTAAGGCCCTTGAATTACAACACACCACTAACGACTACATTATGGATGTCATTGATAACGACCTTTATCCAACTATCAAATTACTCTTCCATGAAGCCGGTGTGGATGCGGGGCAATGTAGTAAACCAATGAATGCGCCAACCCCTGAAATGAAGGCCGGCGCCGCTAAAATTTACGCTAAGTATTTCAAATAGGATCAGTTTAGATAGAAAAGAGAATGTGTCATGGCAGAAAACAAATTTTTAGCAACAACTAAAGGTAAACTAGTGATTTCTTGCCAAGCGTTGGCAAATGAACCTTTGCACAGTTCATTTATCATGGCTCGGATGGCGCGGGCCGCTAAAGAAGCCGGCGCCGCAGCAATCCGCTGTAATTCAGTGGTCGATATCCAAGCAATTCAAGATGAAACGCATTTGCCAATTATCGGCTTAGACAAGGTCGATTATCCGGATTCGCCAGTCTATATCACGCCGACGATGAAAGAAATGCGCGGCGTCGCAGCAACTGGTGCCGAGGTCGTTGCTTGTGACGTGACGGGCCAACCCCGTCCTAACGGTGAAAAGTTAGCCGACATCGTCAAACAAATGCGCGCTGAGTTCCCCGATACGTTACTCATGGCCGATACTGATTGCCTCGCTAGCGTTAAAATTGCCAATGAACTGGGCTTTGACATTATCGGGACTACTATGCACGGCTATACACCGGCTACTGAAGGTCTGGACTTGTCCGCTAATGACTTTGCATACTTGAAAGATGTCTTAAAGATGGCTGAACATCCAGTGATTGCGGAGGGTAAAGTTGACACGCCTGAAAAGATGCGCCGTTGCTTAGAACTTGGCTGCCATGCCGTAGTTGTCGGCGGAGCCATCACGCGACCATTGCAAATCGCCCAAAACTTCGTTGCCGCAATTCCCGATTAAACTTTTTTATGCTAAGCTAAGGGAAATATGTCACGAGGACTGAAAATTATGAGTATTATTCAAAAAGTTGAAGCTCAATACCCGGACTTATCACGCCAAGAACGCAAAGTCGCTTTACGCGTGATGCAGGCCCCGGAACAAGTTCAACAAATGACAATTTCTAGCTTAGCAAAAGCGGTCAAGGTTAGTAATGCGACCGTCACGCGTTTTGTCAAAAAGATTGGCTGTCGCGACTTCTATTCATTTAAGATTGCATTATCGCAACCGGCTGAACCCCAAGCACCAATTGCGGCCACCACTAATCAAAATACAACCGCTGATGAGGTTTACGACTTTTACAGTAAGGTCTTATCCGGTACCCAAGAACGTTTAGATATGGATAAAATCACTGCTACTGCCAAAGCCATCTCATCAGCACGCCGGGTCTATTTATTTGGGCTTGGAAGTTCCGGCTATACGGCGAACGAAATGACGCAACGGTTACTCCGGATGGAAATTGCCGCCTTTTGTATGACGGACACGCACATCATGTTCATCACTAGTAGTATTATTACCGCCGATGATATCGTGATTGCGATTTCCTTATCCGGTAAAACAACTGATATTAATGAATCCGTCGCGATTGCTAAAGAAAAAGGCGCGAAAATCATTGCAATTACCGCCTTTGAAAATAGTAAATTAGCTGAGATTAGCGACATTACTGTTTTAGTTAAAAACAGCAGCTTTATTGACAATACCCGCTTTATCAATTCACAGTTTGCCATTACTTATGCGCTTGATATCATTACCACGGTCTTACTCAAAAATGATGATTATCGCCATAACATGGATCAAACGATTGAAATGATTACTAACCGAAAACTCGAGAAATAAATTTTGATGCCAACTGGTCAAGGCTTTCCTGACTAGTTGGCATTTTGTATTAAAAAAGAGCCAGCTATCGCCAACTCCGTTACATCAATCTATTTACTAATAGTAGGGTTAACAATCCCACCAACATGACCTAATTAATCGGAATATAAATATCAGTCTGACCCTTATCCTTAAAATTTTTAGGCGGGTCGGTCACGTAAAGTTCAAACGGTACCGCATCGCGAACACGTTGCTGATTTTTCAGCAGCCAATCCTGGTACATATACTGCCAAGCTGCTTCGTAGTCCTTAGCCCCAAGCTCAAAATGACCAACGCCAAACTTGCTGATGATCCGTCCTATACAAATTTCATCAGTTTCTGTCACATTCGTCGTATCCGGAATAATCATCGCAACACTAGTTCGTAGCTGATTATCTGCCGTTATAAATGGATTATCATCATACATCGTCACAACTTTTGTTACTCCTGGAACAATCAACTCATTGGTAGTGGCAAATGTAAATAGCGTTTTGAACATTCGCCGACTTTGCTTGCGAAAAGCCGCGTAACTGCCTCTAAAACGAATATAAATAATCTTCACATCAACGTCCTGGGTGGTAATTTCAATCGGTTCAATCATCGGTTAGTCCTCCGCTTTCCCTTGATATGCGCTTATTATGACCGCTTTAAATTCTGATTGCTTGTCATTTCTTGCTGTTTTCGATACTGAGTTGGACTGACCTTAAAATGGCGTTTAAAAGCCCGACTGAAACTACTCGCATCATTATAGCCATAGTTTAACGCAATCTCAGTCAGTGACTTGTCCGTTACTAATACCAAAATAGATTGCCGCCCGCTCGAGTTTAAAACGGGTGACAAACGCCTTTAAGGTCTCATCAGAATATTGCGTAAAGATGCGATGAAAATGAAATGGCGACAGATGGACGTTAGCGGCTAGTTCCGCCAAAGTAATCGGATCAGCTAAATGCTGTTCAATATAATCTTCAGTTTTATTCACTAGCCGTTTGGTATCATTTTCATTCATGCGACGCCTCCTCGAAACTGGTCATGCTGTTTTTTGATTATGAGTACATGTTGTTTATCAGTAAGGCTGAGTTTACAGCCGTTCAAGTCGATGTATCAAGTCAGCATGGTCATCCATTAACCGATTAGCAATTGCCAAAATATCCGGCCTGATTTTTTCCACTTTTCTAAAAGTCAGCGTTTGACCATCTGCAGCAATTATTTTTTCAAAAGTCGTGGCATCACTGATCTGCAAAAGCTCACAATCTTTTTTCGATAATCGCAAGGCATAAGTGTTGCCAATTTTGCTTAATTTCACCAATTCATTGGAATTCTCGGAATTAGCCATTGCGCGTTCCTCCTCTAATTTTCATAGCTACATTATTCATCGATGTTACAATTCGATGATTAGCACATTATGTCGTTAAGGCTTTAATATGTACATCAAAAATAGCGTACGACGTTTACACAATTACGTTCTTAACATCGGAATACCAATTTAAGCTTGCTAATCCTGATGCCATCCTTAGTATAGCAGTCTCGAACTTAATTCACGAAAGCGTATCACCTAGAAAGAACCAGTCATTAAATTAGTCTTAGACAAGCTTGGTTGCACATGGTTGTCAAACTATTCAAGTTAGAGTTGACTCTTCACTGCAAATCATGCGATACTAATTGCGGTGCCAAACCACGGTGAGGGTACGCGATCGGCGCGCAAGCGTTCAGAAGGTCGCCGCACCTCACCACAAAACCGCCTTACGGTCAACGTAAGGCGGTTTTTCTGTATTACTATCCATATTCATACCTGACTTAAGTGGCCAAAATCGAGCGCCACGCTTAAATCCGCTTTGTAGTTATGTTAATCAGTTTGGATTATCCTGCATCATCATGAATAATCTCAACCGCGGCATCCAGCACACTATTAGCGCCAACCAAAGAAAAAGTCTGCCATTGCTCATTTAATCTAATTTCCATTTGTTCATCGAGTTGATCAGCGGCTTCCCCTTTAACCCATACCAACCCTACATTTGAGTCAATAGTTTGATTAAAATCTGGCAGCGTCGCATCCTTATCAACAAAAACTAAATGAAAATGCTGACCGTTTGGAAAATCGCCTTCTTTTGAGAAAGGGCCAACACCGTCATCATAATCCAGCAAAACCTTTTTACGGTCTAAATATTCTTTCAACTTATTTTGAGCAGCATTAGCAAAAATTAGTTTCATTTTTTCACCTTTTCTAAAATATCAAATCATTTTTTGGCATTTTCAATACCATACCTCATATTTTTAATCACACTATATTTCATCCTTGACTTAATCCTATAAAGTAAGCAATTCTTACTCTAGCTCGGTAATCCTACTTCAGCTCGGTAATCCTACTTCAGCTCGGTAATCCTTACTTCAGCTCGGTAATCCTTACTTCAGCTCGGTAATCCTTACTTCAGCTCAGTAATCCTTACTTCAGCTCGGTAATCCTTACTTCAGCTCAGTAATCCTTATTCTTTTTTTAGTATAACAGCTTTCAGACTTAAAGATGGCCAAACAGTATGTACAAAAAAGAGACAGCCACGGCCATCTCTCCTCAAATCAATTCTATTTACTTAGCAACGGCATGGTTCTCATCCAACACTCCCGGCCAACAAATCACCTTGCGTCCCGTAATTTTCATCGGAAATCGCATGCTTTTTGCCATTTGCGCTATCAAGTACGCTATAAAACGGTCTCTCTAACTCAGTTGTTGCTTCAACTTCTTAATTTGTTTATCAAAGTGATAGGTTGTTACGACGTTACATAAAATAACCACTAACAAAACAAACTGTACACGGCTCTTATGATGTAATTACGGACAACTTGTTCGCTATAATTATCTCAAAGGAGT
>NZ_AYGX02000027.1 GCF_000498955.2 Lactiplantibacillus fabifermentans DSM 21115
TCATGTGGTTTATATCGTGTCAACAACTAATTTCAAGAAGTTGAATTTTTATACATTGACCAAATTGATATCATTTGCCACGGAAGTGCTTAACCGCTAAGCAGTTAACGAACGACTCCCTGAAGCAACTTAAATATAATATCATGTGATTTGTAACGTGTCAACAACTAATTATAAGAAGCTGAATATTTATACAAAATCAATTTGAAATCATTTTGAGTTGCAAACGTTGAAGACATGCTGTTTAACAGCCCTGTCACAACGACAAGATATATCTTATCAAGAATGACTATGCAGGTCAAGCATTTATTTCGATTACAGCAAAAAAATCTTAAAACACCATTCACCATCCCTATTTTCCGGCACTTTCAAGCCGCATTTCCATCGCAACTTTGACTGGTTTCGTATCAAACCCCTTTGAATACAAAAAAGATGCCGCAATTGCGACATCTTTTTTTAACCTTATTTGCTTGAGCTAGAACTCGAGCTTGAACTGCTGGATGACGATGAACTCGAAAGTTCGGGCGCATCCGTTTTATAGAGATCTTCCGTCGACTTACCCTTGTTCTTAGATAAGACACTGGTCTTCTTCTCTTCTTGAATCTCCTTGAGTGATTTCAAGGTCTTCGTGAGCTTATAGCTATAGTCGGACTTATTAACCTTCTTAAAGCCCTTTGGCGTATAGAAGCGGAGTAAGTCCCCCTGAATAACTCGGTCAGACAGTGAGAGTTCCGTGGTCACATGATTTTGCATCTGCTTAACGGTCTTCTTTTGGGCCGCAGTCATATTCTCGAGCTTTTCACCCTTCGAATTGTAGACCGTGCTCCCAATCTTCGTATACGTTGGTGAAACAAAGTCCCCATTCCGGAAAGCGACCGTTTGATTATGATCTTTCGAGAGTAAGTCGGTCCCAAATTGGATGTACCCCTTGTTCTTAATCCCGAGTAAATCAAACATCGTTGGCAAGGCATCGATTTCGCCACCATACGTATGGTTAACGCCACCCTTGATGCCCGGGGCATGAATCATGAATGGTACCTTTTGGAATTGCGCCAAGTCATACGTCGTTACAGACTTCTTACCCAGTAACTGTGCAATCGCGGCCCGGTGATTATTCGAAATCCCATAATGGTCCCCATACAAGACAATCATACTATTCTTATACAAGCCTGCCTTCTTCAAGTAAGTCAAGAATTCTGCAAAGGCTTGATCCAAATAGTGCGCCGTTTGGACGTAGCCATCGACGGTGGAATCACCCGTCGTGGTTTTATCGATGGATTGATTTTGTTTATCCAAAGTATATGGATAGTGATTGGTCAATGTAATCAACTTCGCATAGAACGGTTGTGGGAGTTGTTCCAAATACTTCACTGAGTCCTTAAAGAAGATCTTGTCTTTCAAACCATAACCAATGTTATAGTCAGACTTCTCCTTATAGTAGGCTGAGTAGAAGAAATAGTTATAGCCCCAGGACTTATAAGCATTGTCCCGATTCCAGAAACTCGCCACGTCGCCATGGAAGGCGGCCGTCGTATACCCCTTTTGGGATAAGATAGCGGGCGCCGCTTGGAACGTGTTCGAAGTCCCATATTGCGTCATCGCTGAGCCTGTTGGTAACCCGAACAACGAGTTTTCCATCATCATTTCAGCATCAGATGTTTTACCTTGCGCGACTTGGTGATAGAAGTTGTCGAAACTCAACGTGTTCTTATTATGGTAGAACTTGTTTAAGTTCGGCGTCACTTCTTTACCATCGACCTTATAATCGATTAAAAATTGTTGGAAACTTTCCAAGTGAATGACAAAGACATTCTTACCCTTGGCTTTACCGAAGTACTTAACGTTGTCGCCCGCTTGATTTTTCTTCAAGTAAGCGAGCACGCTCTTCATATCACTACTGCTAGCTTGTGCCCGCGTGGCACTCTCTTTTTCAGTCTGATAGAAGCTGTACCCCGCGTATGTGTTTAACCCTAAATACTTAACGATATAGTTGTTATCAAACGTCCGGGTCAATAAGTCAGAACGGTCATGCTCTGACATCCCTAAATCAACCGCGAACAACGCAACCCCAATCATCGTTAAAGTAGCCGCATACCGTAATTTAAATGGTCGTGGATCGATGCGAATGACCTTAAATGCTAACAACAAGATTAGCAGTACCACATCGGCATACACCAAGAAGTCGGTGGCATGAATAATCTGGGCCAAACTTGTGCCTAAATTATTACTAGCCGCCCCGGAACTCTTAATTACCCCGGCTGACATAAAGTCAGAGAACTCACGGTAATACAAGATATTGGCGAATAACCAAGTGGTTTGTAAGGCATCGATAATCATCAATAACCAATACTTCAACCGACCGCGGAAGTATAACGCAATCCCCAGCAACACAATCGCTGTTGGAAAAGGATTTAAAATCAGAATGAACTGTTGAACGGCCCCTTTGACCCCTAACGTGAATTCTGTTTTATACGCGATATACGTCTTTAGCCAAAATAAGACCACGGTTAGGGTGTAAAAGCCAAGTGTCGTGTTGACTTTCCCAACCGTGCTTTTGATAAATTTGGGCATTATATTTCTTCCTCCGTCATTGCTATTAACAAATCCATATTATAACGGTTGAGTGCAAGTTAGCAATATCTTGAAGATTTCTTCAACAATTCTTCAATATTCAACGCATAATATGGATCTGTCTATAAAATATATAATTGGCGGAAATAGTTTAGTTGTCGGTTAATAAATCGTATAATTCGATGGCAACTAAATCGATGTTGTCGAATTCAAACGTTTGATCTGGTTTGAATTCTTGCAACGTATACGTCGCAGTAGCTGGATCATAAGCCACTTGGCCGCGTTCCACGCCTTCCTTTTCAAAGCGTCGTGATTGGACTTCCGTTGCATCCGATGCACGCATTGCTTCGAGTCGTTTGAGAATTGCCGATAGTTCTGATTTTTCCATTATACTAATCTCGCTCCTTAAGTTTTGTTTTTATTCTAGCAAAAAATGGGACTAATAACACGTTTTTTAAGCAGAAAGTCCCATTTCAAAGCAAACTTTCACAATCATAATTATACCCCAACGCCACGCGTAGCCGGTCATAAGTTGTGATAAAATTAAAACAACTTATAAATTAAAGGAGTGCTGATTCATGACTTTATTTAGAGATGACCTTAATGATACCATTTCCCAGATTCAAGTTTCCACGATTCGCCAATTTGACGAAGAAGTGAGTGCGATTCCTGACATGGTCAAATTGACCTTAGGTGAACCCGACTTCAATACGCCACAACACGTCAAGGACGCCGCTAAAGACGCCATTGACAACAACTTCTCCCACTATACCGGGATGGCCGGTCTACTAGAACTCCGCCAAGCCGCCGCCAATTTTCAAGCGCAAAAATACGGCCTGCATTATGACGCTGACGACCAAGTATTAGTCACCGTTGGAGCAACCGAAGCCATTGCGACTGCATTAACGACCATCTGTAACCCGGGCGACGCGATTATCGTGCCTTCGCCCATCTTCCCAGCATACATTCCAATCATTCAAGAAGCCCGCGCCACGCCATTATTTATGGATACCGGCGTTAACGACTTCGTGATTACACCTGAGATGGTCGATAACTTTATCGCCGCCCATCCCGAAGCGAACTTCAAAGGGATTATTATGAACTATCCTAATAACCCAACTGGGGTGACTTATGTTGAAGATGAAATCAAGGCGCTAGCCGCTTGCTTCAAGCGTCACAACTTATGGGTCGTTTCTGATGAAGTGTACAGTGAGCTGACTTATGGCAGCACCCACGTTTCAATTGCCAAGTTCATTCCTGACGAAACTATCTTGATTAACGGTTTGTCGAAGTCACACGCTATGACTGGTTGGCGGATTGGGTTCTTATTCGCGTCGAAGGAAATGACCGCGCAAATGAAGAAAGTCCATCAATACTACGTCACCGCCGCGACCACCATCGCCCAAAAAGCTGGGATTGAAGCCTTGACCAATGGGATTGACGATGCCATTCCGATGCGCGAAGAATACCAAAAACGGCGTGATTTCGTCTATGCCACCATGGAAAAGCTCGGCTTTAAGATTGCGCGCCCAACTGGGGCCTTTTACATCTTCGGTAAGATTCCCGCCGGCTTCGAACAAAATTCAATGGCCTTTTGTAAAGATTTGGCCCGCAAAAACCAATTGGCGATTATTCCCGGTACCGGTTTTGGCGAGCAAGGTGAAGGCTACGTCCGCTTAAGCTACGCCGCCAGCATGGAAAAATTACAAAAAGCGATGGACCGCTTAACAGCTTACATCGAAAATCCTGACAACAAGCGCGGTTAGTTAAGGCCGCGGTTGGGTGTCTGTAATTCCATCGCCTCGGGACCGGTCCAAGCCTGAGGAACGTCTTGAACCTCACTTTTGACCCCACAGACCAAGTCTCAAAAGATGTCCGTGGTGTAAGCGGCTAAAAACAGCCACTAACACCGCCTGCCGGGCGGATTCCATTACGGACACCCAACCGCTAAACTCAACTTAATCGTGAAAAAACGTTCAGCTCATATTTTGAGCCGAACGTTTTTCATTACTGGCACTCTGCTTGAACTGGCCGTTATCACAGCTTAAATTGCCATTCCCCATCGTCGCAATACTCATCCATGAAGACTGAACCCGTTTGTGGTGACTTTATCAATCATGATGAATGTTACCACAAACGGGTTCTAAAACCGCATTTACCACATTAATACCACTACCACTCCTTCTTAACCAAGAATCGGTCTGAATAGATAGTACCGCCAAAATAGCACAGGAACCGCATATTTCCATTCAGGCGTCAATCTAGTTGTGGGTCAGTGGTAATGGAAGCTGCCGTGAAAGTGGCGTTAGCTCGACGATTTTTGTCGTGCTTACGCCACCGACATCTTTGAAGATTGGCGGGTTTTGCTAAGCTTCAAAGTGAGGTCCGAGACCGCTTTTTGGCTCGGACCGGTCGCCACGGCGGCTGGAATTACCACTGACACACAACGGCAACCTCACACCTAAATTGTATATAAAAAAGCTCGCTGCAGAGATGTTATCATTTCTGTAGCGGGCCTTTTTAGTTCGATGAAAATTAATCAACTAACGCAAAAGCTTTATCGAGTGCTTGGTTTTGAACTGAAACATGATTAGTCGTTGCCCAGGCAATGGGACCGAGCAACGTCATGGCATGCGGCGTCTGATAATCAATTGTCTTGACCGCGCCCGACTGGGGATCGGTCAACTTGACCTGTAAGACGGTGGTCTTAGCAGCCAAATAATTCGGCCGATTTTGATGTAACGGCCATACCGTGGTTTTAACTTGTTGCATCGGATGCGCTTTGTTTTCCCACATGGTGGTGCTTTGTTTGGCCACTAACTTAACATGCGTCTGGGTACCGGGAATCTGATAGTTAATCGTGCTGGGCATGACTTGATGATAGACTTCTTCGTCTTTGACCATTAGTCGCAAATCATTATTGGCCGTAAACTTCCAAGTGCCGCCAAGCGTCGTCGCAATCATTCGCCGACCATTTTGCTTGAAGGTTGCCACTAAACAGTCGCCCGCTTGGTCTGTATAACCCGTCTTGAGCCCATCAACAGGGACCCGGGAATCATAATACTTTTCACCTTTGAGAATCAGTACTGACGTGGGTACCGTATACTTATGAATCTTGACGGATTTTTGGTTCGAAACTTTGACAATATCGGGATACTCATTCACTAAATGGGCCGCAACCGTGGTAATGGCGCGCGCTGACACTAAATTTTGCGCTTTGGCACTCGTCCCTGCGATATCTAAATTGTACTTGGTCAAGTCGGAGTTATCGAGTCCCGACGCACTGACAAAATGAGCGGCTAGCCCCCATTTATCGGCTTGGGCATTCATCATTTTGATGAATTTGGGATTACTACCGGCGACATATTCGCCCAAAGCAATCGCACTACTATTCGATGACCCCACTAACGTCGCGGCAAACAGCTCCCGAACAGTGAACTGGTCACTGGCCGCCATGGGCATCGTCGACAAGGTCGAACTCGCCGCCATTTTGCGGACTTCCTTATTAATCGGAACCACATCATCCCATTTGATTTGATGCTGCTTAATGGCCGTTTCAACTAAATACAACGTCATTAATTTACTTAACGAGGCAATCGGTAATTCCTTGTCCGCATCTTGCGCATAGACCGCCTGACCGGTCTTGGCGTCCATAATATAAGCCGCCTTGACCTCATCAGCTTTATTTGTCGCGGCGCGCGCCGACGTACTAGCAACACTACTTAAACCCAACCCGATAACCACGACACTCAACATGAGTCGGTGGAACACAACCTTCAACCTAAACACTCCTTTAATCGACAAAAAGCGCCACATCGCTGCTAGCGCTTTTCAGAATCAGTGGCATCCGGAATAATTTCTTCGGCCTTTTCGGGACGTACGGCCATCGCAATCATTCCTAAGAATAACCCTAAATAATACGTGAAGATCCGCCAAATCAACATGGCTAAAATCAATTTACTGTGACTCGGAATGAACTTGGCAAATAAGGCCGTGAATCCGAATTCGGCGCCCCCCGCCCCACCAGGAATGGGGAATAACGACGTCACTAAGAAAATCAACACGTTCAAACTCGTGACCATCACAATATTGACATTGTCATAGCCCATCGCCCGCATGATAAAATACGGGATCAAGTAGTAAAACAATAACTGCAGGAAGGTGATGATGCAAACTTCGAGCAACATTCGCCAGTCCTTCGTCATCCGCACACTTTCTTCGTAAAATGAATCAATCTTTTCACTAATATTGTCTTCTAATTGTTGGAACCGGTCCGCTTTCATGAACCAGCTCACGGGAACTAACACGACTTTAACCGCTTTTTTCGTAAAGTTATACCAGTACATGACTAATAACAACCCAACGATGACGGCAAAGTGAATGAAAAAGCCAAAGAAGACGTATAACGATAAATAACTCAGCTTTTCCGCTAAGTAATGAAACCCAATTAACATCGCAAACAAGAAGTTTAAGACGACCATCGCTTGAAAGACGACGAACTTCATCAACGCGACCGAGCTGGCTCGCCCAGCATCGATGCCCGACTGCGCCATCACAAAGATTTGCGCGGGTTGGCCCCCGGATGAAAAGGGCGTGATGCCGTTAAACAACTGTTCTGCTAACGGGACGCGTAACGCACTTTTAAATGAGTAATGCCGATAACGGTGCCGGACAAATTTCTGTACCACGACCGCTTCTAACCCAAAATACAAGCCGATACAACCGAGGGCGACGAGTAGCCACCACCAGTTAAGTGTTGCAATATCGGTCATTAAACTGCTGATTTTGACATTGCGCAGCGAGTACCATGAGATCGCCACCCCCAAAATCACCATACCTAATAATGACCAGACGTTTTTTCTCGTCATGGCTTACCCCTCTTTTGCTTGTTGCAAGTAAAAATCATGCCAGATTTTAGCTAAGCGTTCCTCCGAGTAGTCCTTGGAAGCCAGCACGGCCTTATCATGCAAAAATTGCATTCCAGCCGGGTTGTCCCGTAAATGATCAATTTGTTTTTGCATATCGTCGACATCATCGGCGGCTTGATAGTAGCCGTCAATAATCGCGCGATATAAGTCTAAATCCCGCAACAAGACCGGTGTCCCACAGCTAAAGGCTTCGAGCACCGACATCGGGAACAATTCATTATAGGACGGCAACAAGAATAAGTCCGCCATATTATAGTAATCAACTAATTTTTCACGGTCCACAATTCCTGGAAACGACAAATTAGCCGGGGGATTGTCGACAACATCTTTTAAAGCTTGATAACCGTCCGTAATCCGACCAAACGAAAACCCGCCCGCCCAGACGAACTGAATATCCGGGTTGCGTTTCGCTAATTTAATAAAGTCTGGCACCCCTTTACGGTCTTGAATCTGACCCGTTCCTAAAATCATGAACTTGTCTTGATCATAACCGTATTGTTGCCGCAGCTTCAATTGTTTAGCCTTAGTCATCTCGTAAAATTCCCGCTTGCTGACGAAGTTCGGGATATACGTGACATCCGCGCGCTTAATGCCATAGGCTTCTAGCTTCGGAATAAACGTCGGATTAACGACCACGATATGGTCCATGCGTTTGTAAAATGAAATCAAGTAGCGGTTAAAAATCGCTTGCGCCGGTTTCGGTAACTTCAAACTACCTTCCAAGGTTTCGGGCAAAAAGTGGACATAACCAATCTTTCGACCGCGATTGGGCATAAACGTCGAGAGGTAGAACATCGGATTGACGGTATGATAATGCGATACCGCTGAGCGGCCATACCGATTGACCTTAATATTAAATTCGTCCTGCCAGTGCGTTTGTAAGAGCCGCATCAATTCCAAATACGCGCTCCCGACCCCTTGACCCTTAACTGAGTCGGCTTTCGAAAACATGGTGATGTTTAACATAATTCGTCCCCTTAGTTGCTAATGTTAGCTGACTTGTCCGAATCTTCTGAGTAAGCCAGTTGTACATCTTGATAGTAATTGACAATCTGCTTGCCAAAATATTCCGCGGAAATTTGATACAGTTTCTTTTGGCGTGGTTTAGGATCATCAAAAGCATGCGGATGTTCTAAGTAGCGCACCACATCACGCACGAGTGCCGTTTCACTCGTAAACGTCGTTCCTAATGACGGATCATCTAATAATTGGTCCGTATAGGGACTCGACGCCACGACGGTCTTCAAACCCGAGGCTAACGCTTCAATATACGTTAAGCCTTGTGACTCCGAGTTTGACGCCGACACGAACAAGTCGGCCATTTGATAATAGTTATACACTTCATCGTTATCAACTTCACCAGTAAATTGAACGTGCCCCGTCAAACCGGCATCCTTAACTTGATTTTCCAACGTCTCCCGCGCTGGTCCATCCCCAACAATGACTAACTGGGTCGTTGGTACTTGTTCAATAATCGCAGGTAACGCCGCAATCACTTCATGAATGTTTTTTTCGTAGGCTAACCGACTTAACGATAACAAGACCGGTGTATCGGCCTGATAACCAAGTTTTTGTCGATAATCATCGGTTGGCTTTTGTTCATATTGGTTAATATCAATCCCAGTTGGAATAATCCGAATCGGGACCTTAACCCCATAACCACGTAACGTTTGGTTGACGCGATCACTCGGCGCTACGATGCCATTCAAATGGTAACAATAAGCGCGCGTCGCTTCTTTAACATGGTATGGTTTCAGGAGCTTGCCATTTGCAATATAATGCAAATAATCTTCATACATTGTGTGATAAGTATGAATGCATGGAATTTTTAATTGTTTAGCGACAAATTTACCAATCATGCCCATCGAAAATTCGGTTTGCGTGTGCACAATATCGAGGCCTAAATCTTTAGCCACTTGATAAGCTTTAAATAAGCCGCGCACCGCAATCCGCCGTTCGGAAAAAGACACAAATGGGATACTTGTAAAACGGAAAATGTTCCGTTCATAAATATTCTTGTCGACTTGCGGGTCAGTCGTGGTAAAAATGTACACTTGATGCCCAGCCCGTTCAAGTTGATTGCGCAACACCTTGATTGACGTCGCGACCCCACTAACTTGTGGATAGTAGGTATCTGTAAATATCCCGATATTCACGTCGATTCTCCCCTTATCTCCGCTATCCGATGACAGCGTTGCTTCAATCAGTACTTAAGTCAATCTGATTGAGCGTTACGATTCAGTCTCAATGATTAATTATAACAATTATATTGGTTCGATATCCCAGTTGCAAATAATCTTAATATAAATTAAGAGTTCCCTGTGGATTCACCGCTTTTGAGAGCGGTTACTTGACAAAACACCACCTGGTTGATTTTCCC
This sequence comes from Lactiplantibacillus fabifermentans DSM 21115, assembly GCF_000498955.2. GTDB lineage: Bacteria > Bacillota > Bacilli > Lactobacillales > Lactobacillaceae > Lactiplantibacillus > Lactiplantibacillus fabifermentans. The sequence continues at coordinate 9,880 of NZ_AYGX02000027.1, forward strand.
GAACGGATATTTTTGATGCTGGTAACGGTTGGCTGTCGGTGCACATCCGCTAGTAACTAACGGATTATCGCTAACAACGTTATTAACGAGTCAATTAACCCCCTATTATATCCATTATATGTAATTTTGGCGAAACTTGCCGGAACATTGATGACGTCAGGTAATCATCGGCGCGATTACGACTTCAAATACCATTAACTGCAAAATATCCAGACGCGCTGCGACCGGCATTCGTCGTCCTCAGCGCGTCTGGATATTTTAGATATGCCGTTTTGAAAAAATCAGCGCCCCCACGCCGATAGAAATAACCGTCCACATTAGGTTACCGCCGGCCAATTGTGCCAATGTCAAATGCGTAATTCCTTGATAATCCTGGTTAGCATACTGTTCTTGGAGACACATCATATTGAACGGATTCCACCTAAGCACCACTGCTAAGGCTTTAAACGTACTTAAAGCAAGGCTTGAGACGCCTTCGCCTAAAAAGCACACCGCCACCCCGACTGAAATGGCGATAGCGCTACTGTGTCCAACACTAGCTAACAAAAAGACCAGCCCAATAATCATCAAACTACCATAAAAATCCAGAAACGAATTAATCATCAGATTACTGAGTAAGGATAGTTGATGTTGGTAATTCGCGAACATATCAATTTTCGGATTGAAAATGGGCCGCAATCCCAACGTTACTAAAACTACTAGTACATGTAAGCACACGTCATAACCCAAGATCAGGCTAAACTTAGTCAAATAAACTTGCCACCGATTCTTCGCCTGTACTGCCAGCTGTTTGATAGTGCCATATTCAAACTCCATAGCAACACAACTCGCCGCGACCACAATTAGCACTAGCATCAGCCATTGAAACCCAACGTACGCAGAAACAATGTTAAAACGTTGATCGCTCAAGGTTGCTGACGTTGTGGTGACCGCAATCCCGGCCATTAATATGATTAAAAGTGCTATGGCCCACCACGTCCCACGCTTCGCCGCTAGTTTCAAACGCTCAATTCGTAAAATATTCATTGCCCGGCCCCCGAAACTTGGTCTAATTGCGTCAATAAAATCGTTTCTAAATCGACCGCTGGCTCATTGATGCGCGTGATTTGAATATTTTGCGCGATTAGACCAGCCATCAATTGATTTAGCTTGTCGGGAGCAGCCACGGTAATCACGTCATTTTGTAAAGCACACCCATAGTGATGTTGCTGCAACCAAACCAGCGCGTGCGCATTATCGGTCGTTTGCAGCAGTAGTCGCTGGTGATAACTGGCACGTAACTGTTGCATCGGGGTCTGCAAAATCACCCGACCGTGGTCAATCACCAACACGTCATCAATCACCTTTTCTAGCTCGCTTAAAATATGACTGGAAATAAAAAAAGTCATCCCCGTTTGCGCCAGCTCCCTAATAGTTTGGCGCAGTCTTTTAACGGCTTGCGGGTCCAAGCCATTCATCGGCTCGTCTAAAACGACTAGTTTGGGTTGCCGAACTAACGCCATCGCAATGCCGAGTTGCTGTCGCATGCCTAACGAGTAATGCTTAGCGTTTTGATGAATGTAGGCAGCCATTTGCAAGGTTTCAACGATCCATTGCAGTTGTGTCACATCCTTGGTGATGAGCTGCAACTGTTGCCAGCCCGTTAGAAACGGATAAATCGCGGGATGCTCAATCAACGCGCCCACATTTTCCGCTAATACCGCATGATGTAATTGTGTGACCCGTTCATTGGCAATCGCCACCGTTCCGCGGCGCACCCGATTCAAGCCCAGCATGGCTTTCATAATTGTCGTTTTTCCAGCACCGTTGGCACCAATTAGTCCCATCACTTGGCCCGCCTTAATTGAAAAATTAACATCCTTTAAAACGGCCCGGCGACCATAATATTGTGTCAATCCGTGTACGACAACTAAATCTGGTTTTGCAATCTTCAATCTTGACATCCCCTATCTAATTTCAGCATACACGCTTAACCATGACCAAAACCGGTTGCTAGCAATTATAGCTTGTCAATTCGCGACGCCAAGCCTATGCTAGAGAAGCTAGCAATCCGATTACGGCAACGAAAGCGAGGGGAACTGTGATGGCGACCATCACCTTAGGCACCAACCTAAAACAACTGCGACAACAACAACATTTAACGCAAACCACACTTGCTGAGCAACTGCATGTCTCGCGACAGACCATTTCAAGTTGGGAAAACGATCGTAACCAACCCGATTTAGCAACTTTGCAAACCTTAGCAACTTTTTATCATCGTTCTTTAGATGAACTCTTAACCGGGGGCACACCGGCGACGCCAACTTTTGAACCAACCATCAATCGTTGGGCCGTCTTAGTTTTAGCGATTTTAGCCGTCGAACGCATCACCCAATTATCGCCGGCATCCGGTCGGCTTTGGATGGACTTCATGATGGCTTCCCTACTATTGATAATGGCTGGCATCACTGGGGCTCGACGACATCACCTGATCCACACTAACATGCTTACCGTGCTAATTTACGCCGCCTGGGGCACTTTGGCGTTCGTTAGTGGCACCTTCAACTGGGCAAATATGGGCTTTGGCTTCATGACAACTTGCCAAATCAGTGGTCTCATTATCTTAATCAAAACCAGTTTGAGCTATCGACAATACCGTCGAATACGTTAAGTTCTAAAAAAGCATGTCGCCTAACGCAAGATCAATTGACCTTGCGTTAGGCGACATGCTTTTTTATACCGGGGCTTTTATCCAAATACACTAAGCTGAACGTTTACATATCTCACACCGAGCTTAGTGTCGCGGAACAATTTAATTCAATAAGATGACACGAACCCCAAAGCCAACTACTATCCAAGCCGAGTGCGGCCAGCCCGATGCGCCGTGTCGCTATCAGCGGCTGGTGAGTTGTCCAGCTGCTGATAGGGGTCGTCTTTTTAGACCGACGCCGGGTTATGGTCGGGCTAAAAAGCGCCCGCAAGCCCGCCGTTTGGCTTGAGGTCTGCCCCACGGCGCATCGGGCTGGCCGCATTCGGCGATAACACGAACACGACACACTGAATAACCGGTTGAAAACATTTTTCAGTCTAAAGGTAGATTGTAAAATTAATCCGAACGCTGTTCGGACAAAAAAGATCAGCTTC
>NZ_AYGX02000171.1 GCF_000498955.2 Lactiplantibacillus fabifermentans DSM 21115
GCCACTCAAACATGAAGTCGATAACTAGGTCTAACAACTGGTTAGCATCGCTCACAGATGATTCTGTGGTGTCTGACAGGCTAATCTGCTTGCCAAACGTGTATGACTCATACTGCAAATAAAACAAGTTTTTTAAGAAGTCTGTCGGCATGCCTGACCACGTATAGATGTCACTAAGCAACGCGAAGAACAAGCGTCGCTGTTGTGGCCTAGCTTTACGTGTGTCAGCTAATTCCCAATCCACATAAAATTGGCTGTGGGAGCCGCTAACGGTCTCTATATGGTCTAAATTAGGTTTCTCATCTAACCGTGTAACCAAATAGTATCGACCATCCTGCTCAATTAACTGCGCTCGTGACTGTTGCATCTAGTCACCCCAATGTTTGGAAGCTTTGTTTAATAACCAGTTCAAATTAGAAGGGCGATCCGTCTGGAATTGGGGGAAAACCACCGCCATGGTAACTATTAGCTGATTGACTACTATATTCTGTGGCTTGCGTATTACCAGCATTACTACTTGCTGGAGTGCTGAATCCATTACCCTGTTGTTTATTAGTCGTCGTGCCGAAACCACCACTTGTGCTTTTGTGATTGCCAAAGCCACTATTTCCTGTATTACTACTGCCTGCTGGTCGCTTAACGCCATTCGGTTTGCTACCATCCTGCATAAATGGTTTGTGACTTTTGACGCTTAAATAAGTTTTACCGTTTTGACCAGTTTCCCAATCGACCGTGACAGCCAGTTTATTGCCAACGGCTTGCGAGACAAATTGCTGAATCGAATCAAATGAAGTCCCATTAGCTGCGCCTAGGGCAACCGCAATCGTGTTAAACCGTTTAATCGAAAGGTTACCTTTCTCCTCTGTACTGGTATCCCACACTTCATTGTCGAATCGAATTCGGCCACCCTTATATTTTCCATCGAGCACTTCATAATCAAATACTGCCATTGGGTTCCCAGCTTGTTGAGTTGTCGTGTATTGAGAACTGGGAGCAACCACCACATTGTATGTTCCAGCCTCCTCCACTGCTTGTCCGAGAATATTATTTGTATCTACTGTAAATAGTGCCATTTTATTTTGCTCCTTTAGTTATTTGAATTAGTTCAGGCTCTTATGATGTAATTACGGACAACTTGTTCGCTATAATTATCTCAAAGGAGTC
>NZ_AYGX02000028.1 GCF_000498955.2 Lactiplantibacillus fabifermentans DSM 21115
AGCTGATCTTTTTTGTCCGAACAGCGTTCGGATTAATTTTACAATCTACCACATAATGTAAGTCTTTTAGAAAATAGTACCTACTGTAGACTGAATTTCTGAACTATTTTCTATAGTGTCACATTTTTTGTGATCGACGTCGTATCTTAATATATATATACGAGCCAATTATGCATAATAATAACATTCCTAATGCACCGCTCAATACAAACCACCAAATATTAACTCGGTGATTAATGACGGCTGCACGGTTATATTTCTTTGCCATTTTTCTTGTAATTGTAAAATCACGATCAAATATCCATTGATGCTGATTATTCTTAGCGACCATATGCAAGTGATAATTTCCCGCTTGTAAGTCTTTATCATGCGTGGAAATAGGATAATGGTAGCCCGAATTAGGCGCCATTTGCACATTTTCTTTTTTCTCTCGTTCGATAACCTTTCCAGTATTTTTATTTGTAATAGTTGTATCTGTGTAAATATGTGGAATCATCACTGCTGCAGTATTCCGTAAGTTTGAAAAAATACTTTGATGATAATTTTCAAGCCCAGGCTCGACACTATCAAGCATTAAATTGGGTTCTGGCACCTTTCCCAAAGTATAACTCAGTCCAATAACATATGAATATTTACTCTTAACATTTAGTGTTCCTTCCACACCACCTGTGACTTTGTCATCTACCTTTTGAAAAAACCATCCACCCTGAATCACTCCTTCAAACTTTGTCTTGGGTATTTGAACAGTTGCAATAACCTGCTTTTTCCCCTGTGCTGGAACTGTTACAATTTTTGAACCATTTATCTGTGTAATGTTATTCATTCGATATTTAAGGGATGCATCTGCCTTTTTTAACGGATGCACATATTCAATAACACCATTCTCGTTTGTATGAGCAGTATGAATAGCCATTTCAACTTTTATTTCATGGTTAGTTACATTAAAAATTGTAGCTTTTAAGTCCTGACTAGTATTCGAATTCATGTTTAAGTTGAAGTATGATTCATTCTTATTTCGTTGATTTTCTGGAATGTTTGCTGCTACACTAAAGCCAATAGGACTCTCTGTTGTTGAGGCACTACCTGTATCCACTATTCCCCACAATGCGGATACAATTGCAACCACCACTACAATAGTTCTAAACAATTTCATCGTTATGCTTCCCCCAATATGTATAAAAATGTCCATCCTAAATCACAGATGGACATTCTATATTAATCATTTGTATCTGGTACATTTGACAGATTCCAATCTAATTCCGTGGAATACACGTAGTTTCGACCTTCGTTTGCAGGAATTGTCAATGTCACATCATTACGGTCAATTTCATCCATAGTTAACCCATATCCAGTACCCGCTTTGGCATTAATAATAGTTGATTCGTTTTCACTTAGAGCATCATCAACAACTATTGAGCTTGCCCTATCAGCGACCACATCATTTTTGGCCGTTGTAATTTTACCGGTATCTAACTTTAATTTAGCACCTTTAATAGTATCTAATGTTTTGGCTTGATTAGCGTTCGAACCAGATACACTTGATTTTCCAGCTGCAGGATTTCCATCAGTAGTGGCATTTAGTCCATTACCACTTACCGTCAAATGCCATCCCGCACGTGTACCACGTGCGTCCGAAACCTCTAGAACCATTTTATGATTCCAGGTTTGATTCGGTGTATCAGCCATTTCGGACGTTGTTTTAGCGGACTTAGTCGTATTGTCATCCGTATCGATTGGATGAGCAGTAATCGGATTAATTACATCGACATTATATTTACCAAAATTAATCGATGATGGCACAAAAACCAACTGTAAGGGGCTTAGCGGTTTCGTGTTATCCATCCCGTTTCCCGGTATATTGGTCGCAGGCTGGTCTGGTTTAGCGGGATCAACCGGCTCAACACGATCTGGATTTTGTTGCAATGTCACTACCATATTGGTACTTCCGTCTGGTTTTTTTTGTGTTTGAGTAGTACTACTTGTGGCAGCTCCAGCAGGTAAAACAGTTACAACTAATAACAGTCCGCTCGTAAGTGCCACCTTACTAATAAGCTTTTTCATAGTAATAGCCTCTTTCAGAATTCTTTTAAAATTAATCTTGCGTAATCGTAATTACATTCACTTTCATTGAACAACCAGAGTATAACGCAAGCATTTTTTGTACACAACTGAAAAAGAATGGCCATCATCAATTAACTAGGTTAATCATATTTTCAACCTAGTCATAAATTGACAACCGCAACCATTAGAAAAAATAACTGTTACGAAAACAAATTTTAAAATTAAATATTTTAATATCGGCTAAATCCATGCGAAAAACAACTTACATCAACTAAAATTTTAAGCTATACTGAAATCATCATCTAAAAAACAACCAAGGTAATTTTAAAATGTACTTGTATATCTTTGTAACGGATCCTCGTTAATCAGGGAAAAGTATCGTTTGCCCCGCAAACGGACTTTACCTTGGTTAACGGAGGTCTTTTTTTGTCAGCAACTACTACTACTCAAGTCACACCAGCCACCAAACGCGCGATTTTTGGCGCGGCAGGGCTCGCTTTTTGTGGCATTTTAGTCGAAACTTCGATGAACGTCACTTTTCCAACTTTGATGCGCCAATTTTCTACCTCGCTAAATGCGGTCCAGTGGGTCACCACAGCCTATTTGCTGGCCGTTGCGGCGACAATGGTGGTGGCCGCTTTCACTCAAAATCGTTTTAAATGGCGGACTATCATTAATATTGGTGGGAGCGCCTTTGTCATCGGTGGCTTGCTTTGTGCTATCTCACCTAGTTTATGGGTGTTACTGCTAGGTCGGATTATCCAAGCAATTGGGACTGGCTTTGCGTTACCGTTAGTCTTCGCGCAAATCATGCGCCAAGTACCATTTACGGCCCAAGGTCGCTTCACCGGGACTGCCGGCATGTTGATTGCCCTGGCACCATCACTCGGACCAACATATGGTGGCTTGGTGACCCAATTACTAACTTGGCGACTCATCTTTTGGATTACCTTGCCGTTCGGGCTGCTGGCTTGGTTCATCACCGCTAAAAATATTCACCAGCCGCAACAACCAACGGTCCAACGCTTCCCACTGATGCAGTTCATCTTGATTGTCCTCACCTTAATCATGATGACTTGGGCGTTCAACAGCATCGGAACGACTGGCTTTTCATTAGTTAATTTCTGGGTACCGCTCATGGTTGCGCTCTTAGCACTATGGGGATTTTTCAAGTTAGCAGCTACCGGCGACCAGCCCTTGATCAATGTGGCAATTTTTCACAATCGGGCTTTCAGCAAAGCCTTAGCGATTTATTTTTTAATTCAATTCATTCAAATCGGCTTAACATTCTTATTACCGAACTTTACGCAACTGGCATTAGGTAAAGACGCGATGGTTTCAGGATTGATGTTACTGGCTGGTAGTTTAACGTCAGCAATCTTGTCGCCGCTCACTGGAAAATGGATGGACCGCGCTGGCATTCAAAAACCAGCCCGCCTAGGTGGTATTTTATTGATTTTGGCCACTTTAGGTTTTGCCCTAGTCGCGACCCACTTGTCAATTCCAATCATTGTTGGGCTATTTGTCGTTTATCAGATGGGCTTTAGTTGTCTATTCAACAACACCTTAACGTATGGCTTACAGCAATTACCACCCCACCAATTGGGCGATGGCAACGCGACTTTTAACACGTTGCAACAATACTCAGGGTCACTTGGAACCGCAATTATGGCAGCGCTACTCGCCACTGGAAGTGAGTTACATCCACACAGTAGTCGCTTCATTCAAACAACGGCCGGAACTCAGTTAGCCTTGTGGTTAAGCTTGGTTATCATTGTGGTAACGGCTTTAATTGCCTGGAGTTTAAAACCGACTAAATCGGCTAACTAACCATCGCGACCATTAGCCAATGATTCAGCTGTTGACTAACCGCGACGATTGACCAGGGCCGGTTACTCGTAACCAGCGTCATCAAGACGAGTAGCCCCACCAAACATAGGGCTAGCCCCGCTTGATGTCGCAACCGCTGCTGCACAAAGAGTGCCGGTAATTTGAGCTGTTGGCTGGTGTAGCGGCGTTGTAACTGATAAAACAACTGTTGCCGGTACCAAGCTAATACCGCTTCAACTAAGACCAGACTAATGCTCATCAGTAATAACATGACTAAGTCAGTTGGACTCGTCTGCGAACTGATGAAGACCACAACGACGCCGCCGAATAAGCCTGCTAATAAGCCTTGCGCAACCCGGTGCCCCCATGATAAATACCGTAGCATGGGTGATAGTTCTCTCAATCGGCGCCACGAATTACGCTGATGCTGCCGCGGCGTGGTCGTCATCAGCGTGGCATCTTGGGTCCGGATGTATTGCCACATGTGCCAATTATCTAAGTGCCAGCGCCACCCGCAATAGGTCCCGACTAACAAAATGCTGATAAAACCCATTAATAACATATTTACGCCCCCATTTGGTAAACCCTAAGTAACCCTCATTAGCCTGAATGTACCTTACACTGACTAACTACGCAAAAAAAGACGATTGGAATTTTTTCCAATCGTCTTTTTTGCAAATTATTTTTTCTGTTGCTCTTGCTGGTCTTGATGCCAACTCGTGGGACTCCACAATTGGCCTTCCATCGACCCCCGCAAGCTTTCAATCTCGGCTTGTTGGTCATCGATGACTTTAATCACACTATCGATAATGACTTGATTGTCGGCAGTCCGTAAGTTCTTTAAGGCTTGCATCGCCCACGCCGCTTGGTCCGTTTCACTCATGTTAATTTACTCCTCTACTAACTGGTATTTATATTGTACGCAAGTTAGTTGTTTTCGCCAAGTAACTTGCTTGCTAACAAAAAACGCCCGCCAGCAAACTGACAGACGCCTGATGAAGATTAACCAACGGCTTGTTGGTCGTCATCATATAGTTTTTGTTGAATTTCACGTAATTCTGACTTACGCACTGAACGTGGCAAAAATGCCCGAATATCTTCTTCGTTGTAACCGATTTGTAACCGACGCCCATCATAAATGATTGGCCGTTTCAAAAGTTGTGGTTTTTCTACTAACAGATCCAGCAATTGGTTAAAGCCTAAATCTGACAAGTCGATGTGCAATGCCTTGAAAGCCTTAGAACGCGTTGAAACGATGTCCTCGAAGCCATTTTCAGTTAGCCGGAGGATTTGTTTCAATTCATCGCGGTCCAGCGGATTAGCGATAATGTCGCGTTCATTGAAGGGAATGTTGTTAGCAACCAACCATGCCCGGGCACTACGGCTTGACTTGCTAGATGTTGAATAATATAAGTTTACTGTCACGATGAATTCCTCCTAGGTCCAGTAAGTGATTTTACTACTTACTTTTATATAGTAAGTATACGTGCTTAGTCAAGAATAGTCAAGGTTTGTCAGACATTTTTTTGATGATTTATTTATGACTTATCTTGGACTAATTGGCCATAGCCCTAACGATTGACCCGGCCAAATTGCTAACCAACGCAACATTTTTTACGGTCACAAAAGCGGTACCTCTGCTGAGATACCGCTTTTAACGCAACTTACTACTGCTCGGGCTGGGATCGAACCAGCGACCTCTTGATTAACAGTCAATTATTCTACCGCTGAACTACCGAGCAATTTTGCTACAAGTTATTTATACCACACAACGGTTGCGTTGCGCAACCCTTTTCTCATTGTTTTTTAAAAAACTGGCAGCAATGTAAATCAGGATAAACCTTATAGTGGAAACAATCCCAGCCATGACATCACAGTGAAGTCTTGCTGTTTTATCATTTTCAGCAAAGCGTTTTTAATTTCTTCTTCGTTCAAATTTGTTCGTAAGTCAAAGAAGTATTCGCCGTGATCGTTTTGCATCGACAAATGCCATTTTCCGAGAGCTTCAAACCGCGAAACATCTGGCAAATCACGCTGATGCTTAAAAATGACGTGGAAGGTTGGTTTCCAAGCATCTTCATCATCACCGGTGAGGCGAATCAATTCGCACACTTGATGGTGCGCTCGCAATGCCGCCCGACCACAAATGGCAATGGCGACAAACATTAAGCCGGTCCCGATGAGCATCGCCAAACCGAGTTGCGCCGTCATCGCATGGGCACTCCCATTGGCCTTGGCACTCAAAATCGTCGCAAACGACAACAACAACCAAATGGCAATAACTAACCCGTTCATCCAATTGAGAGCTTGACTCCGGGCTTCGCGATTGACCTTTAAGCGATACTTGTAGTCTGACGTAACCATTCGTTGTTGCGGCGCGATTGGCGAATAAGCGACCGCGATATCCGGCTTGCCAAATTCATATTGGGCTTGCGGATGAAACATCTCCGCCATGGCCGCAAGCGTCTTGGTTGGCATATGGTAGATTGCAAATTTAATCCGAATTTTTGGACAAATTGTTCAGCATAACC
>NZ_AYGX02000029.1 GCF_000498955.2 Lactiplantibacillus fabifermentans DSM 21115
GAAGCTGATCTTTTTTGTCCGAACAGCGTTCGGATTAATTTTACAATCTACCTAATCAGCCCGATAATTGTTAAAAGCGTGCTAAACTACTTTCCAAGAACGAATTCGTTCAACCAGCGGTCGCGACGACCGTAAGGAGGGAAGCTCCTACTACGGAGCGCACAAATGATCGGTTTTTTGATTGCTTTAGTAATTGGTTTCTGGTTGCTAAAAGTTGTCTTTAAAATTGGTTTTAAATTATTAGGCTTTATCTTCACGATTGTCATTGGTTTATTCTTACTACGAGTTTTCTTGTGGTTTGGGGTGGCCGTCTTGGCGATAGCCGGCGTAGCACTTTTAGCTAGTCCATTTAATAATTAAAAATAAGCATCGGCCTAAAATGGTCGATGCTTTTTCATTACAATAACGTCCCTAACCAAACCATCAATAAGCCACCAACTAGACTGACGCCTAAGTAGGTGCTGGCGGTTTTGAGATGATGATTGCGCGCTAATAAAATAATTTCATTAATCATGGTTGAGAAGGTGGTTAAGCCTCCCATAATCCCCGTGCCAATAAATAATTGCCACATGGGAGCCAAATCACTAGTCATATCCCAACCGAGTAAGCCAGCCCCAACTAAGTTAATAATCAGCGTAGCGATTGGTAGGTTGAATCGCTGATTTAATGGCTTTGCTAATTCTGTAGCACTATAGCGAATTAAGGCACCGAGGGCCGCCCCAGCGCTAACGGTTAAAATCATTTGCCACATTTTAAAATTCCTCCGTGGGTAGCCAATGTTCGCTTAATAAGTTGCCGGCTAGGCCGGCGAGTAAGCCGAGTCCCAAACTTGCGCCAACATAGGCGAGGACTAACCCGGTTTGGCCGCGCTGCCACAGCTGTAAGGTTTCTAACGTGAAGGTGGAGAAGGTCGTGAAACTGCCGACGAGCCCTACACTCATCCCGGTCACAATGGCGGGACTCACTGGTAACCGGGCCGGTAATAGGGTCGTCACGAAGCTCAGAAGAAAGGCGCCGGTAACATTGATGATGACGGTAATCCAAAAATGTTGCGGCCAACTGACTAGTAAGCCGAGCCATTCCCGCAAGCCGCCTCCCAACATCGCAAATAGCGCGATGGCGATAATCTTTTTCAAAGTGCGCCACGTCCTTTCAGAAAATAGTTCTAGTTTACCGGAAAAAGTGGGGGGCTTGCAAAATATTTTTAAACATGCTAACCTTTGAATCAACATTTGAAAGAACGGGGTATGCAGCCAATGCGCAACTAATCAATAACTAGTAACTGAACAGGACTATCGCTAACTTTAAGGGGTGGACTGTCTTTTCTAGGGATTGATTAGGGGCCAGGCTAGCGACCAAACGCCAGCGGTCTCAGTTTGAGGACGCTTTTTTTGTGCCCACGATTAATCCCAGTACCTAAGGGGGACTTTTGAATGTCTGAAATTAAAATTACGAAATTATCGAAACAAATCAATGGGCGGGTCTTATTTACCGCCGACCAACTATTAGCGACGGATCATGACCACATCGGAATTGTGGGGCGCAATGGTGCTGGAAAAACGACCTTAGCGCAGTTGTTACTAGGGCATGACACGGAGTATACCGGCCAATTAGTTGTCGATACGCCCATCACCTATGTCCCACAAATCGCCCCAGCTCACGACCGCAGTGGGGGTCAAGCGATGTTAGACCGGGTGCGTCAAGCGTTGGCACAACGACCAGCAATCTTGATTCTGGATGAACCGTCGGCTAACTTGGACGAGCCGCATCAAGCTTGGCTGCAAAAACAATTAAAACAATATCGCGGGTTACTGTTGCTGATCTCACATGACCGGCAACTCTTGAATGCCGTGACGACCCAAACATGGGCCATTCGTGACCACCAATTAGCCGTTTATCCGGGAAATTACGCGGCTTATTTAGCCCAAGTCCAACAAGCGACCGCGACGCAGCAAGCAGCTTATGAACGCCAAAATCGGCATGCCCACGATTTAAAACTCGCCATGCAAGCTCGACGTGAAAAAGCGCAGCAAGTGCGTAAAGGCGCACATTTGACCCCGAATGAGCGGGCAAAAGTGAAGTCAGTGCTAGAAACGACGGCCGGCAAGATGGAACATAGCGTCCGGGTATTAGCCAACCGCAGTGTCCGCGAGCAAACAGTCGCCAAGCCGTTTACCCAACATGGCTTTAAGCTGGTGGCGACCGACTTTCCGACGTTCAATGGTAAGACGATTGCGGCCGCTAACAACTTAACGCTACGCGAATATGGCAAAACGCTATTGCAACAAACCACTTTTCAAGTCAAACCGGGCGAACGGTTAGCGTTAGTCGGGCCTAATGGTTGTGGGAAAACTACCTTGATTAAGGCCCTATTAGCGGGGGCACCGGGACTGTCCGTGTCACCGGCGGCCAAAATTGGGGTCTTTAATCAAGATATGACCGCGTTAGATGGCACCAAAACGGTCTGGCATTTAGTGCGAGCAGCTAGTCAATTACCAGATCAAACGTTACGCAATGTCATGGGCGCCTTAGGGTTACCGGCCCGTTTTTACGACCAACGCGTCGATGGCCTGAGTGGCGGCGAATTGGTTAAACTGCAACTGGTCTGCATCTTAGTCGGGACGTATAACGTCTTAATATTAGACGAACCGACCAACTACTTAGACGTCGACGCCTTAGACGCGTTAGCCGACTACTTGCAAGCCTATCCCGGCACCGTCATCTTTGTCTCACATGACGAGCCGTTTCGCAAACAAGTCATGACGCGCCAATTACAATTCAAAAATCAACGGTTAGTCGACCCGGCACAGGTGGCCACTAAAGCGAGTGCCCCGTCGGACTTGCCGTTATTGCAATTTAAGTATGATCAATTGATGGCCGACCCGCTCGCCAAAACGGCGGATATTCAAGCGTTACGTACGCAAATCGAAGCTTTAAAATAAATAGGTGTTATCAAAAAAGTCGTCACGACAGCGGTTAAAAACCGTAGTCGTGGCGACTTTTTTTAAAGTGTTAACGCCAAGGAATGGCAAAGGCACCAATCTGTAATAAGCCAATGCCGATGACTAGGATGGACCAGTCGCTAGCCCGTAACGGGACGTGGCGATAGTGCGTCCGTGGCGCGTCTTCAACAAAACCGTGGGACTGCATCGCTTGGGCCAAATTCTGCGACCAATTGATGGAGACTAAGATGGCTTTGAAATAGAGCTTCGGTGACCAAAACGATAACGTCTGTCCGCGCATGAGCCCGGCCATCCGAATGACTTTAACTTCATGTTGAATTTTAGGGACTAAGTTATAGGCGGCGAGAACGCCGTATGCAAATTTGGCGGGTAAGTGCCAGTTTTGTTCCAGCGCATCAGCTAGTTCTAAAATGTCGGTAGTCAAGGTGAAAGTAGCGCCAGTGAAGACGAAGGCGTAAATCCGCGTGAAGAGGACCCAAGCCATCTGGGCGTTATCGCCGGTCCCATTGATATATTGCGTACTCCATAAGCCAATGGCGGGCAGGAGTGGCACAATCAACAACCAGCCTAACGTCTTCAGGCTGGTCCGACGCCAGAGCAAATACAAGGTAGCGAGAATCACCAGCGCGATATTCAAACTAATAATCGTCGTGAATGATATTTCCAGGGCAATAATGAACAATAACAGGAGCTTAATACTCGGGTTCACGGTGCCACCTCCTGATATTGCAACTGGTGCTGGTCGAAACGCAAGTGATAATCAATCAAGCTCGTGAGCCCGGTCAGTTGATGACTAATAATAATCAAAGTTTGTTGGGTCGCCGCTTGCGTTGTTTTTAACAGCGTGACTAAGGCGTCGACGGACTTTAAGTCGAGCCCTTTGAGCGGTTCATCCATTAACAAAACGGGTGACTGCATAATGAGCATCGACAAAATTTGCAGCTTCTTTTTTTGGCCCTCACTCAACGTATAAATGACTTGTTCATCACGACCAGCTAAATTCAATTGCGTCAAGGCTTGTTGAATCCGGTCGGTTGTAAAGTAGTCGCCGTAAGCGTACTTTTGACTTTGCGCCAGTTCTTCAGCGACGGTGATATTTAGAAATTGGGTCTCCGCATCTTGAAATAACAAGGCAATCTGGCGCGCATAGCGTTTGGCTTTGAGTTTTTGAATGTTATCACCGTGATAGTTGATCTGCCCGGTGTACGGATTCAACCGCACTAATGCTTCAAACAGGGTTGATTTGCCACTACCGTTGGGCCCCGTAATGAGGGTATTGCGGTGGTCTAAAAATTGTAAGTCCGTTGGCTGTAAGAGCACGAACGAACCTTGTTGTAATTGGACTTGTTGCAAATCAAACAAGGCATTGGGCGCGTTTTTAGGCAATGGCCAATGGTGGTCACTAGCAGCTTGCGCCGAAAAAGCGGCAAAAAAGTGGGGCCACTGCGGCTTGGGTAGGGAGCTCAAGCTGCGGTCGGCATTAATTTGCACGACTTGGTCGACCAGTGTCTCATAATCGGTTAAGTCGTGGTCAGCTAAGATAATCGTCTTACCGGCGTCATCACGTAACTTGATGAGGCGCCGCAAGAGACTAGCCCGGGCCGCCGGGTCGACACTGGCAAACGGTTCGTCCAGTAAAATCACGTCGCTATTCATGGCGACAATTACCGCTAAGGCGACTTTTTGTTTTTCGCCCCCCGACAAGTGGTTGATTTGCCGGTCTTGTAAGTCGCGGATGCCGACAAAGTCGAGGGCTTCGTTGATACGGTTCGTCATCACTTGCGGGTCCACTTGCCGGTTCTCTAAGGCAAATACGAGCTCATTTTGAACGGTGTCCATCGCAAATTGTTGATTCGGATTTTGAAACATCAGCGCCACTTGACCGGCGCGGTCGGTGGCGGCTAAGGTCGCTAAATCTTGGTCGTCATACGTAATTTGACCATGGTCAGCGGGTAATTTTATCAGTCCGGTCATTAAACGCAATAAAGTGGATTTCCCCGTTCCAGATGGTCCCGTCAATAAGGTGAATTGATGGGCGGGCAGGGTTAAATTAACGTGATCAAGGACGGGAACGGACGCCTCGGGATACGTATAAGTTAAATTGTTGAGCGTAATCGTTGCCATCCCAAAGCCTCGTTTCTAGTTGCTGTGACTTGATTTTAAAACGTGACTGCGGTCCAGCATATCGGTAATCAGACGGGTGAGTAAACCGCCGAACACAAACATCGAAATAAAGCGGACCACGAAGTATAAAATCAATAACCAAAGTTGTAATTTGTAGTAGCCGTTCCGCGCTAAGTCCCAACCAAATGTCACAATGGTCGTGGTGGCGGCGGAAGCGGTCAAGCCAAGCCAGTCGTAATGTTTGTAGCGGGTGACGATGTAGCCTAATTCGGCCCCAAACCCTTGGACGATTCCGGAGATCAACGTGGCAATGCCCCATTGCCCCCCGAAAAACATTTCAACGGTGGCCGCTAACAGTTCCCCTAAAGTGGCGGAACCTTTGAGACGTAACATGTAGCCCGCTAACATCCCTGGCATACACCAGAGTCCTAATAATAATTCATTGGCCAAGCCACCTAACCCGATTGGCGATAAGGCGGCGGTCAATACGTCGTAAACGTAATTGGTCCCCATAAAGATGGCCCCAAAGAAAATTCCAATTAAGGCCAGTAAAATGACGTCACTTAAATACCATGATTTTGCCCATTTCATCAGCAAAAACCTCCTAAAGTAGTGTGGTCATTCGAGCTGCTGCATAACAAAAAACGCCTGCCACTAGTAAACAGTGGCAGACGGCTAAGTCATTTTTGATGGTTCCCCAAATAAAGCATTGCTCCCTGCGCTGGCATTATCCAGATTCAGGTTCAATGGGTATTATCTCAGCCGTGATGGCACCCCAGTTGCTAGAATGATACGTTCAGTGTAACGGATTTATTTTGATAGCGCAACCAATTTTGTCGGCTTGAGCAAAGTTTATTGGAAAATCGCAATTTTGTGCTTTACTAAGGTTAAGTAACTCACTGACGGCTTTGTCAGTTTGGAGGGAATTGAAATGACATCAATTTATGACTTTAAAGAAACGGAAATGAGCGGTGCAACCCTCGACCTTAACCAGTATCGGGGCAAGGTGTTGCTAGTCGTCAATACGGCCAGCAACTGTGGGTTAGCGCCACAATTCAATGGCTTAGAAGAACTCTATCAAAAATATCAAGCAGAAGGCCTAGTCGTGTTGGGCTTACCATCCAACCAATTCCATCAAGAAAAGGCCGATGATGAAACGACGCACGATTATTGTCAACGGCACTATGGTGTGACCTTCCCGATGACCAAACGGGTGATGGTCAATGGCGATGCAGCCGACCCGTTGTTTACTTATTTGAAAACCACGGCGGGTCATGGGCGCATCAAGTGGAACTTCACGAAGTTTTTAATCGGCCGCGACGGGCGGGTCCTTGACCGCTTCGCCCCGGTGACGAAACCGGCGACTTTTGAAGCGGCGATTCGCGATGCCCTCGCTGATCGGTAATTGTGGTAAAGTGAAAAAGTAGTTTGAAGGAGGCTTTTTTGTTGGAAACTTATACATTACGGGATGGGTTGACCATTCCAAAAGTTGGTTTTGGGACTTATTTATTGAATGGCGCGCATGGCGTCCAAGTGATTGATTCCGCGATTGACCGCGGCTATCGTTTGCTCGACACGGCCTTTAATTATGAAAATGAAGGCGCGGTCGGTGAAGCGGTGCGGCGGTCATCGGTGCCGCGTTCTGAATTGATTATTTCATCAAAATTACCAGGTCGGCATCAGCATTATGATGAAGCCATCAGCACGATTCAAGAATCGTTATACCGTGCCGGCTTAGATTATTATGATTTATATTTGATTCATTGGCCAAACCCAAAAGAAGACCACTATGTCGAAGCCTGGCAAGCCTTAATTGATGCGCAAAAATTAGGCCTAGTGCGTTCAATCGGGGTATCTAATTTCTTGCCAGCTCATCTCGACCGTTTGGCGAAAGAAACTGGCGTCATGCCGGTGATTAACCAAGTCGAATTACACCCGTATTTCAACCAACAAGCCCAACGTGATTACGATGCCGCGCATGGCATTTTAACGCAAGACTGGAGCCCGCTTGGTCGTGCCAGCGAAATGTTGAAGAATTCCACGTTACAAGCCGTGGCAGCTCGTTATCACAAAAATGTTGGCCAATTAATTTTACGGTGGGAACTTCAATTGGGCACTTTACCAATTCCCAAGTCCTCAACGCCGAGTCGGCAGGCCGGCAATCTCGATTTATTTGATTTTGAAATCAATGCCGCTGATATGGCGACAATTAACAGCTTAAGTACGGCGGATGGGCGGTTGAAGAACCAAGATCCGGCGGTATATGAAGAATTTTAATGAAAAAAAACTGGTCGCCTGGACGATTTTGTCAGGTGACCAGTTTTTTTAGTTAAAACATCAGTAGTGCATTTTGAGGATTTTTCTAGTAGCCGGTTATTGCCGCTGCCAGCTAGATTGTTTCTTGATAGTAATGGTGCCAGCTAATTCGGTTTGGTGGTCGTGCCGATTTGTGGTAGATATTTTTGTTCGTTATTGTGAAATACGGTTAACTCGCAATTATAATAACCAGTTTTGAGAAAGGCTCCTAATTTAAAATCCTAACCCATGTAAGGCCGCGACGAGTGCAGTGCCACTAAAGACTAGAACTAGTACAACGATAAGGATAAACCCACTCCAATAAGGATGATTATGCAAAATTTTTTTCAAAACAAATTCCCCTAACGATAGTATTCAGTCATGTGGAAGTAATTGCCGTAGCGTTTCACGTCACAATATTTAAAACGCTACAACGATTGCTTAATCTATCAATGTCGCATTTATTGCCGACTTCATTAGTTACTCTGATGTAGCTTCTGCCGAATCAGCAAAGAAATGTTAACGACTGCCACGATAAATAAAATTAGCAGCCCTAGATTGCTGAGCCAAGGTGTATGCGTTTTGAAGAAAGCCATCTCATGACCTAAGATGAAGGTTATGGTGCCAATCCAAATAAAGTAATTTGTGGCCGAATATGGATTTTTCATATGTTAAGCCCCCATTTATGATTACACTATTAATAATAGCAGAATGCGGGCGGTTAGCCTCGGTTAAT
Source organism: Lactiplantibacillus fabifermentans DSM 21115 (assembly GCF_000498955.2). GTDB lineage: Bacteria > Bacillota > Bacilli > Lactobacillales > Lactobacillaceae > Lactiplantibacillus > Lactiplantibacillus fabifermentans. The sequence goes on from NZ_AYGX02000029.1 coordinate 8,119, forward strand.
TGTAAGCAATCAAAAAATAGCGCTAAAAGTAGCCATTTAAGCCGCTTTTAGTGCTATTGCTGCCTTAGTTACTAAGGTGCTAAATAGTAATCTCAATAATCTTAACTTGGTAATCGCCGTTTGGAGCCTTAACTGTTACAACATCATCGACGGTGTGGTTATTTAAGGCGACACCAATTGGGGACGTGAATGAAATCTTGTTAGTTTCCAAGTTGGCTTCTTGTTTACCGACTAATTGATAAGTGACTCGATCGTGGTCATCCATAAATTCTAGGGTGACCGATTTACCGATATCCAACTTATCATTATTGGCCGGTTGGACGACTTTGGCGTATTGCAGTTGCTTGTTTAAAAAGCGTAACCGGCTTTCTAAGCGGCCTAAGTCGCGTTTGGCATTCGTATATTCCGCGTTCTCAGAGCGGTCCCCTAAAGCGGCCGCAGCGGCTAATACTTTGATACGGTGTGGCCGCAGCGCTTTCAAGTCTTCAATTTCTTGTTCGATGGCTTGATAGCCCGCGGGCGTCATTTTATTAAAAGTTGGTTCCATGGACATTACCTCGCAGCTCATGAATTTCTGGGACTAGTTTACCGCAACTTGGGTCAAATTTGAATGTGAATTACTGATTTTTGAAGGCTTGCCGAATTTGATTAACTAATTGACTTTGCACCGGTGAAAATTGGGTTGAACGGCGATAAGCTAATCCCACGTTGAACTGTGGTACGGTGGTGTCAGTTAACGGAATCCGCACAAGTTGGCGGTCATCAATCGGCACGGCTTGACTCATCAAGGCGATGCCGACTTGGTTAGCCACCATATTCAAAACACTTTGGATTTCGTTGGATTCAAAAATAATCGGCGGCTGGATATGATTTTGTCGTGCTAAGCGTTGAAAGGCCTGGCGATGGACAAAATGGTGTTTTAAGGCCACGAAGGGATAATGCTGTAACTGCTTAAAAGCTAGCCTAGGTTGTTGCGCTAGCGGGTGATTGCGCGCAACCACGATGGTAAAGGGCTGTTGGTCGAACCGTTCGACGGTGATGTCTGGTTCATCGAGTTCATCTAAGTAACCGAGCAGCGCTAAATCCAGCTGGCCGTTTTTTAGATTCGTTAAGACGGCCAGTGAGCCTTGACTGACGGGTTCGATTTGATTGAAAATGCTCGTTGGTAGTTGCCGGGCGACTTGTGGAAAATAGGCAATCTCAATAATCGGTGGCATGCCGATGCTGAGTTGGTCGTGATCAATATGGGCCACTTCAATACGCATCAGTTGCGCTTCAGCTAATATCTGGCGGGCATGAACTAATACCTGATTACCCGTGGCAGTGATTTGAATCGGTTGGTGCGGATTACCGCGTAAAAGTAATTTGGTTCGTAATTCGGCTTCTAAACGCTTGATGGCGGCCGAAATCGTCGGTTGACTCACGTTAAATTGTGCCGCCACGGCCGAAAAGTTTTTTTGCTCAGTTAAGGCGACATAATATGATAAATCTTTAATGTTCATGGCAAACTCCTTGATACCAGCAGTATTTGGTAGCGACTATTATGATTTCCTATCATACCATGGCTGTTTGACTATTTAAAAAATTCGGTGCTAATCTTAGGGCAACTTCATAAGAGAGAGTAAGTGAAATTGATGTTAGCGATGTTAAAACTGAGTTTGATTTTATTACCAGTCGGCGCGATTGCCGGCATTGTTAGTACGGTTGGGGGCTTAGCGTCCTTAGTTTCCTACCCGGCGTTGTTGGCGCTAGGATTGCCGCCGGTCACCGCTAATGTGACGAATACGGCTGGCTTAGTATTTACTGGCGTTGGTTCCGCAATTGCGTCGCGGCGTGAATTAAAAGGGCATGCCCGCGATTTATTGATGCTTTTGCCACTGACGATTATCGGTTGTATTGCGGGGGCGTTATTATTATTCGCCATTCCCGCGGCAACTTTTCAAAAAGTCGTCCCGTTCTTTATTTTAGTGGCGGGGATTCTGATTTTAATACCGCGGCACTTACCAGCTGAACAGCCCGTTACGACCGGTTTTTCATGGGTCACGGTAGCCGCTTGGTTGGGCGTCTTTGGCGTTGGGGTCTATAGTGGTTACTTCGGTGCTGCCGGGGGCGTTTTGATGTTGTCGATGCTGGCTGTCATCAGTGATGCGCCCTTTGCGGAATACAATGCGCAGAAAAACTTAGCGCTGGGCGCTGCCAATTGTGTGTCGACGGTCGTGTATGCGATGCAGATGCGCATTCCTTGGAGCTGGGTGTTACCGCTGGGGATTGGCTTTTTGATTGGTGGCTTAGTTGGTCCGATGATTGTGCGGTGGTTGCCAGACCGGTTAGTTAAATTGGTGATTGGGATTGCTGCGCTGGGGCTGGCGGGGAGTTTGTTTTATCAGGCGTTCTTTTAGAATTTTCGTGGTGATGGGATCCTTGGCGGTGTGCTGGGGATTTTTTTGGTTGGGCGGGGTTTATCTATATTGTCGAAACGCGTTTTTTCGAGCAGCGCCCTCCGCTAGCTACGTTAACACCCCTAACACGGAAAGTTCACCGCGTCAGGGGTGTTAACTAGGCTATGCTCGGTCGCTAACCGCTCGAAAAAACGCTCTATAAATAAAAAAATAGCCAACAGCATATTACAGCCTTGGCTAGTCGTAGAGTTTCTCACGCTCTACGGAGTTACGAACATGTTAAGTATAGGCATATTAATGGTAAATTACAATTCTTTTGCTACGTTAAAGCCCGATAAGTCGTATTTGGCACCGGTTGCATTGACAAATATTTTAAAAAATTCAAACAAACCTCTTGAATTTTAGTCTAGACCAATATACAATTGGACTATACCAAATAAAGAGGGAGTCAGTTAATTATGAAAGTTATCGTAGTAAAGGATCAAGCTGCCGGCGGCAAAGAAGGATTTAAAGTATTTAAAGACGCTTTAGACAATGGGGCTAAGGTATTTGGGTTGGCTACTGGTTCGACACCCGTTACAACTTATCAAGAAATCGTTAAGAGTGACTTAGATTTCAGTAACTGCACATCCGTTAACTTGGACGAATATGTTGGGATTGCACCTGACAACGATCAAAGTTACAAATACTTTATGCAATCACATTTATTTGACGCAAAACCATTCAAAGAATCATTCTTACCAAACGGTTTAGCTTCAGACCCAGCTGCTGAAGTAAAGCGTTATGACAAAGTTATCGACGAACATCCAATCGACTTACAAATCTTAGGGATTGGCCGTAATGGTCATATCGGCTTCAACGAACCTGGGACTGCTCGCGACGTGACAACTCACGTGGTTGACTTAACCCAATCAACGATTGAAGCTAATGCCCGTTTCTTCGCTAGCGAAAATGATGTTCCTAAGCAAGCCTTCTCAATGGGCTTAGCTTCCATCATGAAGAGCAAGCACTTATTGCTTGAAGCCTTTGGCGAAGACAAGGCCGATGCAGTTAAAGGAATGATCGAAGGTCCTGATAGTGTTGATTGCCCAGCCAGCATCTTGCAAAACCATGATAACGTTACGGTTATTATTGACGAAGCAGCTGCTAGCAAGTTAAGCAACAAATACTAAACTTAAATTTAAAAAGTTAACGCGTCGTGACGATTATGCTGTCACGGCGCTTTTTTTGGCCTGTTAAAGTTAGTTTGTTCGCCTTATAATTAAAATAGTGTTAGGAAATAATTGTTGTCATATCGACAACAAGTGGTTTCAGCACCAGACGCTGAAGTGGGGGACTCTTATGTGGAAAAATTTAGCACCAACGACACCAACGCTTAAATGGTTTGGTCTCGTCAGTATTTTACTAATCATTGTCGAGCCGTGGGTTGCCGCCTTGTGGCCAGCTGTCGGCATTGGCGCCGCGGGTTCCGGGTTGATTGGGCTGGGTACGTATGGGGAATTTTTACCGTACTTTCGTCACTCGTTTGGCCGGCGGGTCTTGTTAGCGTTAGCCATCGTCATCGTTACTGTCATTACGATGATTTATTCGATAGCCGTTTTCATGTTATTAAAACGTTAATAAACCAAAAGCTTCGCCCAATATTTTGAGTTGGCGAAGCTTTTTTGCAGGCATTCATGGAGGAACATTTATGAAACAAATCAATCAGCATTTTAATCAGAATTTGAGTCAGCAGTTTACGCCCCGAACTTTACACTTTTTAACAATTGTGGCGACCATTATCGGGGTGGTCGTCCTCAGCTTACCGTGGTTGGGATTGAATCGTGTGGCCAGTTGGAGTGCCGATTTATTGTTTTTCATCTTGGCAGATTTAATCATGGTCAAATTGGCGCAACATCGAGTTAATTTTCTAGTCAGCATCTTCGTTGGCGTTGGCAGTGCCTTTATAATAACGTTGATTTTAGTTTTATACATCGGTCTAGTGACCGGCAAATAAAAAGCCGTTGGCAACGCTTGCCAGCGACTTTTTTCAATGTAGTTTAGTTGTCATCATTGGTTACAATGACTTCCCCCATTTGGGGATTAGCCATCACAAAATCGTGGGCGGCACTAATTTCACGTAGGGGGAACACTTTGGTGATTGGAATGGTGAGGTGGTGCTGATTAATTAAAGTGAATAGCTCATCAATCATCGCTTGGTCGACGTAACCAGAATCATAATCGGTCAAATAGCGATTTTCCAATTCAAATGGTGAAAAGTCGGGCATAACCCACTCACCAGCTAATAGTCCTACCACGCAACACGTACCGCCAACGCGAATATGCGCCAGTGAATCATGGACCGTGGCCGTGCCTACTAAGTCGACGATACCATCGAAGTTTGCAGTCGTTTGTAACTGCCCAGCTTGGTCTAAAACAACGTCATCAGCGCCGGCAGTTTTGAGTGTCGTGACTCTGTCAGGTTTGCGCGTCGTGGCAACGACGGTCAGACCAATGGCCTTAGCTAATTTAATCATTGCTAAACCGACGGCACTAGTACCACCACGAATGAGCATGCTTTGGCCGGCCTGCAACCGGAGACTTTTTACGGAACCCCAAGCGGTGACAAACGTTTCTGGATACTGTGCTAAAGTAATCCAGTCGCCGGTGTAGTCAACGGTGTAGAGTTGTTGATTGGGAACTAGGGCGTATTCTTGATAGCTACCATCAAACTCGCGACCGAGACCGCCATTTAAAGTAATCACGCGTTGGCCAACCGTTAGTCCAGAATTCGGGGTCGTGGCATAAATCTCGCCGACCGCTTCGACGCCAATAACGCGTGGAAAAGTGACGGTTGGTGAGCCGCCTTCGCGAGTCAGGACTTCGTAACGATGAACCCCAAAGGCATGAATCTTAAGAACCGAGTGCTGGGCATCCGCGGTTGGAATTGGCCGGTCAACCATGGTCATCGGCGCGTGCTTGCCAGGTTTTTGAATCACAATTGCTTTCATAAATAAATCAGACTCCTTTAACTAACTTTTTGATGTCACTTGTAGTGTAAACTGTAACGTAAGGGACAGGTCAAGAAAGGGGCTGTAAAAAATGTTAACGATTCGTAAATTTGCTGATTTAGCGGGGACCACCCGCCGGACTTTACTATTTTATGATGAACAAAATCTCTTTAAACCGATACAAGTTGCGGCTAATGGGTATCGGTGTTATAGCTATGACCAACTCTATCAATTGAAATTCATTTTGCAGCTGCGGCGGTTAGGGTTATCAATTGCCGACATTAAACAGCTAGCGGCTGCTGACCAACCGGATGCTTTAAATGCCCAGTTACAACCAGTATTAGCTAAAATTCAAGGTGAAATTGCAGCATTAACGCAATTAAAAACGACCTTGTTAACGCGTTATCAGTCAGTGATGCCCGCCACGGTGCCGACTGAACTAGCCACACCGGCTATTTTGACGCGCCCAGCGGCTAAATTTTGGTGCTCGCCACAGTCAGTTGGCTGCACTGACGAGGCTATCAGTGAATTGTATCGTCAATTTTATGAATTAGTCGGACCGTTGAAATTAGTTGATCAACATGAGTCTGGTTTTCTGACCGCTTTGGTTGGTAGTGATCCCGACGCCTATCTCACGGCTAATTTTCGGATTATTAAAGCTGTGACTACCGCGCCGGCTGCTCAAATCCCTGTCATTACGCGGCCAGCTGGGCGTTATATTGTCGCGACCGCTGCCAATAGTCGCGCGAGTGTTCAACGCGCTTTGGCTAGCATTCAACAAACGGTAGCTAAACAGCAACTATCAATTGCTGATCAGTATTGGCAGTTCAATCTTTCTGAACAGCTAACTAGTAAAGCGGGGTCCGCTAAAATTGCCATTGAATATCAAATAATAGTGGCATGAAATAGGGTTGGTACCGGAAGACACAATTTGGCTAATTTCAAGGTAAATAATAAACAGTGGTCACCAATTTTGGTGACCACTGTTTGGTTTATGCCATTTGAATAATAAGGACATCTAACTGACAAGTCCCGGTTAACCGCAAATATTATAAGTTCTGGCCCTTTTCCCAACTCGTTTTGGAAAGCAGTAAGCCATGTTTAACTAAGGCATCAAATAGGTCATGGGTCCGTTTAGAAATCTCAGCGGCAGTTTCGGCGTTAGCTTGGGTTAAGTACGCCGCTGGGTCGCCGGTCAAGTTAGCATCGGTGGCGGCTACGCGACCGCGGGCATATGATTGGCAACCGTCCTTAAAGGCATTGACGGCTTCGGCGAATTCGTGCCAGTGTGGTTCGATTAAGACGGACAAGGTCTTGTTCAACCAATAAACGTTGTCGACATCGACGCGGTCGGTCGTATTTTGGTAATCGGCTGGCGTGTCAGTGATATTGGTAAAGAATGGGACATATGGGGCGTAGGCGAAAAAGCCCATCGCAATCCATTGAATGGCGGCTTGTTCAGCGGGGACGGCGTTGCGAATTTGTAAAATCGACGAGCATTGGTTCCGGTCCATGGCGATTGGCCGGTATTGTTGTTGTTCGACCGGGGTCCCCGATGCAAAGGTGTCAAATGGGTCGTATGGGGTACCATTGTAGTGTGAAGATAGGAAGAATTGGACATCTTCAATCGCTAATTGGTGGCTCGGTTGACGATACATCGGCATATCTTGCGCGGTTGGTTGTTGGTCGAGTTCGGGATTGAACAGTTTTTGACCGTACCAAGTCCGCGGCGTGTTGTAGTAGGCATCGGCTTCATTGTGCGTGCCGAAGATTTCACGGAAATTAAAGTGTTCCGGACTAGGATTCAAATGATATTGGTTAACGAAGGTTAGCAAATCGGTCGCCCCTAAGAAGTTATCCGTATCGGTCAAGTCCATTTCTTGTAAGACGGTTTGGTTCGGCACGATGGCATACGTATCTTCTGGTAAGCGGATAGCACCCCAATGGTGACCACCCGCAGTTTCAAGTAGCCAAATATCATTATTATCATTAAAGGCAATGCTATTGCTTTCACCAGTACCGTACTTTTCAAGTAAGGCGCCGAGTCGTTGGACCCCTTCTTTAGCGGTCTTAATGTAAGGCAATACCAAAGTGAGCATGGCTTCTTCATCGACCCCGTCGTGCACGAGCGGGTCGAAACCTAACACGCGGGGATTGGTTGCGGTGGTTTCAGTGGCGCTCATCCCAACGTTGAATTCATTAATCCCAGCTTCTTCATAGCGGCCGTCACTTTGGTCCGCTTGGGGTGTGGCGGTGTAACGGTAGGCGTGGTCGGGTAAGGGCACGTTAACTCCGGTCGTGACCGAGGTGTAAGTGGCGTTAGGCTGATCAGTTGCCGCATGGACGATAAATTTAATCGGGTTGATGGGGCCGTAACCATCTTCGTTACGCGCCACAATGGTCGAACCATCGATGCTGGCCCGTTTACCCACTAAAATTTCAGTACAATCAGAACTTTTCTTCATATTACTGCCTCCCTAATGTTTTCAGTATAGGAGTGTTTTGGCAGTTTTCCTAGGGTACCGGGCAATAATTCACATTTTATATCGTGATTGATTGGGACTTGGTAGCCGTAAAAATTAAAAATAAATTAGAAAAAGCGTTATCCGAAGCGTGGATTTTAGAAATTGCACTTGTGAAACCGTAATCATTTATTCGCAAATACAAACGGTGATAACGATAACGAAGCTGATATATCAATGATAAATCAACTTTGTGCCAACTTTGGCACTTGTGAATCGGTGAGTTTAGTTTTGGCACAGTTGGGTGTGCCACGGGTCTACCTAGAACTTCTTGTAACCGTTTTCTTCGCCAGCTATGATAGAAGACGTTAAGAAAAGGAAAGGAGCTCTACCTGATGAAAGAAACTGTAGATACTGCAACTCCATCCGCTCCGGTTGCAAAGAAAAAAGTGGGCGTTAAAGCCCGCGTCCAAAAATTTGGGAGCGCCCTAAGTAACATGGTTATGCCGAACATCGGCGCCTTCATCGCTTGGGGGCTAATTACCGCCATCTTCATGGCTGGTGGTTGGTGGCCTAATGCTGATTTAGCTAAGATGATTCAGCCGATGGTTCATTATTTATTGCCATTATTAATTGCCTTTACCGGTGGGAACATGCTTGCCGGCCATCGTGGTGGGGTCGTTGGGGCCATCGCGACGATGGGTGTCATCGTTGGTTCTTCGATTCCAATGTTTATTGGGGCCATGATTATGGGGCCTTTAGGTGGTTGGTGCATCAAGAAATGGGATGACGCCATTGCCGATAAGGTCAAAAGTGGTTTTGAAATGTTGGTCAATAACTTCTCTGCCGGAATTATGGGGATGTTGTTAGCCATCGTTGGTTACTTTATGATTGGCCCAGTTGTTGCCGGTGCTAGTGCCGCAATGGCAGTCGGTGTTAACTGGATTATTAAAGTAAAACTCTTACCATTAGCTAACGTCTTCATTGAACCAGCTAAGATTTTGTTCTTGAACAATGCGATTAACCAAGGTATTTTGACGCCACTTGGGATTCAAGCAGCCTCAAGTGCTGGTAAGTCAATCCTGTTCTTACTTGAACCAGATCCAGGTCCTGGTCTTGGTATCTTGTTAGCCTTCGCCTTATTTGGTAAAGGTACTGCCAAGGCTTCCGCGCCAAGTGCGATGATTATTCATTTCTTCGGTGGGATTCATGAAATTTACTTCCCATACGTTTTAATGAAGCCAGCATTGTTCTTAGCAGTTATTGCCGGTGGGGTTACTGGTACCGCCACGTTTAGTCTCTTAAACGTTGGTTTGAAATCAACCCCATCACCTGGTTCGATTATTATGTTATTCGTCATGTCACCACGGAGTCTTTCCAACTATATTGGTTTGATTGTTGGGGTCACATTAGCGACATTAGCTTCATTTATCGTCGCAGCCATTGTACTGAAACGTGACAAATCAACCGCGACCGATGATTTAGCAGCCGCCCAAGGTCAAATGAGTGCCATGAAGAATGGTAACGCTGATGACAGTGAAACGCCGGCTGAAGCCGCTGACGTCATTGCTTCATACAAAGACGTTGACCACATTATCTTCGCTTGTGATGCTGGGATGGGCTCATCCGCAATGGGGGCTTCCTTATTACGGGACAAAGTCAAAAAAGCCGGTATCGATATGTCCGTTACGAACACTGCGATTAGCAACTTGAAAGATGAACCCGGGTTGTTAGTCATTACGCAAAATGAATTAGCTGACCGGGCGGCCCAAAAAGCACCGCATGCCTTACGATTAGCCGTGGATAACTTCTTGAGCAGTCCGAAATATGACCAAGTGGTCGTTAACTTGAAGGCGCGTGACCAAGTCAGTGATGACGAACCAACGTCACAGGCACCAAGCGCTCCCGTTGAAAATGCGGCTGATTTACCGGCTAACTTGAACTTAGACCTCGTTAATGAAATCGTCTTTGTCCATCATGATGGTCATTTAGGGACAGCAACGATGGCGACTTCCTTAATGAAGGACCGGGTCAAGAAAGCCAATAAGAATGTGGCGGTTAAGAATTTAGGAATTGATGAATTAACGGATGAAAACAGCTTGTTAGTTGTTTCCAGTCCCGAAGCGGCCAAGAACTTAAAGACCCGTTATACGCAGGTTCAAGTGCTGGTCACTGACGATCTTTTGAACTCACCTAAGTATGATAAGATGGTAGCAGCATTAAAATAAACCGTTATCATATGAGGTGGCTCCATGGTTAAGTTCACACAACGTCAAGATGAATTACTACAATTACTGTTAGCAACGCCGGATGGTTTGGCAATGGATCAGATTGAAACCGCCATCAATAGCAGCCGACGGACGATCTACCGCGAATTTAGTAATTTAGAATTAGTGTTAGCCAACGCTAACTTAAAAATCGTTAATACGGCCCATCGCTTTCAGTTAAGCGGAACGCCGGATGATTTGGCTGATTTCAAAGCCAAGCTCACCGTCAGTCATGGCACGGCGCCCACGTTTGATTCGCAAACGCGGCAAAATGCCTTGGCTTGTCGGTTGCTGATGGCCAATCGGTCGATGAAGTTAAAAGAATTGGCGCTCGACTTTGATGTCAGCGTGGCGACGATTTCCAACGATTTGACGTCTTTAACCACGCCGTTTGATGATTACGAGTTAACGATTGAACGGCTCAAGTCCCGTGGTATCCAAGTCGCGGGCACGGAAAGTAACATCCGCAACTTGTTTGCGACCATCTTGAATAACGCGATTAACGATTACGAGTTTTTCAAAACGATTGGCCGCATTCAGCGGGGCTTAGCGGTGGTCGCCACCGACGAGCAAGCGTACTTTCTGCATCAATTGGATGCGCCGACGTTGTTGCAATGTTACCAAGCGGTTCGGAGCTTGAAGAAGAAGTATTTCGCTTCGGTACCGGATGGTCAGTTGCAACAACTCATCATCACTTTAACCACGGCGGTGATGCGGCTCCAACACGGCGACCAAGTCACATATTTGCGCGGCATTAACCGAGATGACTTCTTGAAGTATCAACGGATTGCCTTGGCAATTATGACACAGTTTCCTGAAGCCATTAAGACGCAAATTACCGGCGCCGAAATTGATTTTCTCGCCCAACAGATCAAAGGATTAACGTTTCGAATCGACCAAGATGCGTCGTTATCAAATTATGACTTGCAGCTCACGTATCGCGTGAAACGCTTGATTGATGCGGTCGCGACCAACTTCAATTGGTCGTTTGGAACGGATGATAAGCTACTGAACAATTTAACGGCCCACATGCAGATTGCGTTACAGCGCAATGGTGTGCCGGGACCCGTACCACCGAGTCCGGAACTTCAAGAAGTCCGGAACCAATATCCGAAACTTTATTCGGCGGTGGTTCGCGGGTTTGCCGCAACTTTTCCGGATCAAAATTTTCAAATTGATGAGTTAACGTATTTGCTAATCCACTTTGCTAGTACGTATGAATTACAGTTAAGTCATCAAGCATTACGTGTTTTGGTCCTCTGTCCCAATGGGATGACGACCGCCCGCATTTTAAAAACGCGGTTGGCGCGACTCATTCCAGAAATTACGACGATTGACGTGGCTCGGATCGGGAATCTTGGTCAAATCGACTTACAAGAATTTGACATGATTTTATCCACGACCCAATTACCGGGTTTTAAGTTGAATTACCGGGTAGTCAGTCCGCTGTTACTTGAAAATGAAGTTAATGCGTTACGTGAGTATATTCATCAGTACTTCCCAAGTACGCAACCGGCTGAAACCACGCCGGTCGATGAAGAACCGCAAACGCAATTAGACTTCGACACGGTCTATACGCAAATGACCGCGGCCAAACAAATTTTAGACCGTTTCACAATTACCCCCATTAGTAATACGGATGAAACGGTGGCGGAAATTCTCGTCCAAGTGACCCGCTCGATTGAACCGCGCTTAGTCCGCGACCCCCTAGAAGTCGCCGGCAAGCTGTTACATCGGTTGAGCGTCGCACCAGTCGGAATTCCGAATACGAATTTGGCCTTAGTGCATACGTTAAGCCAGCAAGTGACCGCCCCGTATTGTGCCATCTTTGAACTCGCGACGCCAATTGCATTTGAAAGTATGGATAAGGCGACGATTCAGCTCCAACGCATCGTGTTGATGCTCGGTCCCGCTGACATCAGTGATTTTGATAATCGCTTGATGGGTAAGTTGAGTGCGTTAGTCATTGAAAGTCAGGAAAATACCACGACTTTTATGACCGGTGATCGCCAACAGCTTTATCAGTTAATTAGCAAAGCCTTTTTAAACGAACTAACGAAATAGAGTAGGTGAATAACATGGAAGCTTTAGATAAAAACATGATTGCGTTGAACCAACAAGTGGCCACGCAAGCAGAAGGCATCCGCTTAGCCGGTCAGTTATTGGTCGATGGCGGTTGTGTGGAACCAGAATACATCGACGCGATGCAAGCGCGGAACCAAGATGTATCCGTTTATATGGGTAATTTCATTGCCATCCCCCATGGTACTGAAGATGGCATGAAGTACATTAAAAAGACCGGGATTTCCGTGGTCCAAGTACCAATGGGTGTGAGCTGGGGTGACCCGAACGATAACGATGATGACAAAACCGTGACCGTTATTTTCGGGATTGCCGGCTTAAACGGTGAACATTTGAACCTCTTATCTCAGATTGCCATTTACTGCAGCGATGTCGCCAACGTGGCGAAATTAGCGGACGCTCAATCTGAAGATGAAATTATTAATTTATTAAAGGAAGTTGATTAGCATGTTAGACGTACATTTTGGTGCAGGTAATATTGGTCGCGGTTTCATTGGCGAAACTTTGGCCGACAACGGGTTTAAAATTACTTTCGTTGATGTCAACGAAACTTTGATTGATGAATTAAACAAACGCAACGGCTACACGATTGAATTAGCCGCTGAAGGTCAAGAACACATTGAAGTTCACGATGTTAAAGGGATTAACAACGGCAAGGATCCTAAAGCCGTTGCCGAAGAAATCGCGAAAGCTGATATTGTCACGACCGCGATTGGTCCTAAGATTTTGAAATTCATCGCACCATTGATTGCCGACGGGATTAAGTTACGTCAAGCTAACGGTAACACGGACCCGATTGATGTCATTGCTTGTGAGAACATGATTGGTGGGAGCCAATCCTTAAAAGGTTCCGTTTACGAAACTTTGAACGATGACGAAAAGGCCTTTGCGAACCAATACATCGGCTTCCCAAATGCCGCGGTTGACCGGATCGTGCCATTACAAAAACATGATGATCCATTGTTCGTTTCGGTGGAACCATTTAAAGAATGGGTCATCGACAAGTCGCAAATGAAGAACCCTAAGATTGAATTAAAGGGTGTCGATTATGCTGACGACTTGGAACCATATATCGAACGCAAATTATTCTCCGTTAACACGGGACATGCGACCGTTGCTTATACGGGCAATATGAAGGGCTATAAGACGATTGGCGAAGCTGTTAAGGATAACAGTGTCGTTGACCAAGCTAAGCGCGTCTTAGGCGAAACTGGGGACTTGCTCATTCAAAAATGGGGCTTTGATCCCGAAGTTCACCACGCATATCAAGCTAAAATTTTGAGCCGCTTTGAAAATCCATATATCTCTGATGATATCGAACGGGTTGGCCGGACACCTATTCGCAAGTTAGGTTTTGACGAACGGTTCATTCGCCCAATCCGTGAATTGAAGGAACGCGGCCGCGATTATAGTGCCTTAGTTGACACCGCTGGCATGATGTTCTTCTTCAACTATCCAAACGACAGCGAAAGCGTCAAATTACAACAAATGTTGCAAGACGAACCTATCGAACAAGTCATCCGCGAAACTACAGGCTTGAAAGATGAAGATTTAATCAATGAAATTAAAGCAGCTTATGAAAAGCATTTAGCTGAAACTAAGTAAGCTAGTTAAAAAATCGGTTACCAACCGCCATGGTAACCGATTTTTTTGTTGTAAATGGGTATAAAATAGTCGCTGGTCGTGTGGCAGGGGGCCGCCGTGGGGTAGACCTCGGGCCAAAGGGCGGTCCCGAGGGCGCTTTTGAACCTGGCCATAAACCGCACCAGTTTCAAAAGGCGACCCCAATATCGCGTCGGACAAAGCACCGACCCAATATTGCGACACGGCGGCCCCCTGCCACACGACCAGCTTGGGTTGTATTAATTGAGATTTCGCATTTTGCTATTTACGGGCTTTAAGTTGAGTGAGAACTGAATCGGTATTATTTAATCGGAATCATTACTATAAACCTGAGTATTTTGAGGTCTATTGGTAGTGGTTCTGAAAATGATGTACTAAAATAAGTACGTAAAAATGTATCGAAAGTAGGTGAATATAATGACTTTAGCATTAACACAAAGTGATTTCCGCACTCACTTAAAGAAGTATTTAGATGAAGTGAATGAAAATGATGAAACAGTGTATGTCACACGTTCGAATCATCGCGCGGTTGCGATTGTGTCTCAGGAGAAGTTGGATTGGCTTGAACGGTTAGCTCGTGCAAAAGATGATTCATTAGAATATGCCATTGCACGTGATCAGTTGATACAACGTGGCGTATTGCCAGATGATAAAATTGTTGAATCGGATGATGATTACTGGGGACAATTTGAAAAATGACAAAATTACGGTTTAAGCCTAGAGTAACGTTTAATCTTGATTTAAAGCGATTAGGAATATTGGACCCAACTATTATTGACGAGGTACGTGCAGCGATTGATTTTCTAATCGAGAATCAACATTTATCAAGTGAATTTAATGATCATGAGTTAGAACGGTATTATGCCGGTTATCGAGAATTTCATTTGCGAGATACGCTTAAAGGCAAGCAGCCAAGTGATATCAATGATGTATTAGTAATCTATATGATAGATGAGGATGACCTTACCCTGATTGGAATTAGGGTGGGGTCACATAAGCGGTTGTTTTCAAAGTGAATTAAATCCACTCATGAAAATCATTTAGTTGAAACTAAATAAGCTAGTTAAAAAAATCGGTTACCAACCGCCATGGGAACTGTTTTTTCGGCAATTCGCAGTTGGAATATAGCGGAGGTGAAACGCAATTTATTCAAGCAAGTCGTTTTTGAGCAGTATAATAAAGTTAAGAAATTGAAATTATTATTGTTCAAAGGCCATGCTTAATGGGGTGAAGATAATGATCAAATATTTAGCGGTACCGTGGAATTTATTGGTTGGATCTTTAGTACTGGTGTTCGGTGGGTTATCGGCAATCTTGACGGCGCTCATTCAATTAGACCGTGGTGTTAGTTACGGCGACTTACAACTGACACTGTGGGGTGGTTTTTTGCTGACCCTAGCTGGGTTTGTCATTGCTTTAGGAACCGCCATCTACGCATTGATTAAGAAACGCACCCATGTTAGTGAAAATTAACGGTAATAAAAAATCGATTCAGGCAAATTGCTGAATCGATTTTTTATTATGATTTTTGACGAAGTAAATTAGTGACGATTAAATAAATGCCGCCGAAAAACAAGCAGACATTTATCAGCCATGTGATATTTGTGAATGAGAAGGCTGAAAAAATATTGCGATTTAAATAAATGATCAATAAACCTATCCAAAACGGAATTTGTTTAAAAAAGTATTTGTTAAATGGTAGATTGCAAATTTAATCCGAATTTTTGGACAAATTGTTCAGCATAAC
>NZ_AYGX02000172.1 GCF_000498955.2 Lactiplantibacillus fabifermentans DSM 21115
TCAATTATGACGCTGACTATTCGCATTTATTTGTCTAAAATCTTGACATAGGAGCCCACCTAGTCCAAAACGCAACTGACTAGGTAACATCATCGGAAATAAGCTATTCCCAACACAGAGTACAAATAAGATTGTTGAGCTCAAAATTGGTCCCCAAATTTGTTGTTGCCGTTTCTTGGCAATTTCAGCGAAAACTTCTTTTTCTTTATAGTCATCCACGATATCTGTCCCCTTTATCAATAATTGATCTAAAGAGAGATGATAAAGCTGACACAGACTAATCAGACTTTCAATATCCGGGAAGGTCCTCCCAGTTAGATATCGTTTTAGTTGAAACAAATAACTGATTGGCCAACTGTTCTTGCGTCCACCCTCCAGCCAATCGCTTTTGTCTTAATAGTTTATTCAGTTCCATCTCTCTACCCCTCTACGTTAACTTGACTTGGATTTTTCTACTATCCAATATAGGTTATATCCACTCCATTTGTCACTAGAAACTCTCTTCTAGTCGCTATATAACGCCATTTTGCGCTCAAATAACGATGGCTCCTATGTCAAGATTTTAGACAAATAAATGCGAATAGTCAGCGTCATAATT
>NZ_AYGX02000030.1 GCF_000498955.2 Lactiplantibacillus fabifermentans DSM 21115
TGATTACGAAGTGAGTTTAAAACCATCTTTTCGTCATACGCCAACCCAGCCGGGTTCTTACGAGTTGATACACGGCCATTAGGGGTATCGATTTTGAATTTCTTATCGACTAACCGTTGATCACGTAAATAGTCGGTCAGTAGCCCTTCGAAGTACTCGCGGTTGGCTTGGTTCTTATCAAGCTCCCGGTCGCGCCATGCAATTGCCTGGTCAATATTGTTCTTCGCAACTTGGCCAATTTCATCATCATGCGCTTGGATAGCCTTGAGCTTCTTTAACGCCCAGTCAGCTTTCTCCAATGAGTCAATTTTGAAGCCTTCGTTTTCACGTTCTGTCACCGTTCTAAGTTCTTCTTTTAACATTGCATCCATGATTGAAATCCTCCTATTTAATATCCAGCAATGACGCCACTTTCGATTAAGTCTTCCTCGGTGGGCACATCATCACGCCAGCCTTCCGCAGCTTCTTCTTGGTCAATTAACCAGCTATCGTAGCCGTTCATTT
>NZ_AYGX02000173.1 GCF_000498955.2 Lactiplantibacillus fabifermentans DSM 21115
TCAGGTTATGCTGAACAATTTGTCCAAAAATTCGGATTAAATTTGCAATCTACCACGATTATTCAAGCGACTGAAACAAATTCAGATGAAGGGAAGCCATGCAACGTGTACTATAATGTTGAACCATTGCGAACAGCCGCTGAAATTAACGACTTTTTGGCGGCGGTCGGTCGTGGCCGCTATGGTGATCGTAACCGAATGATTGTCTTAGTTGGAATTAATACCGGGCTGCGGATGAGTGATATTTTAAGTTTGACAGTTGATCAAGTCCGGGGACATGATCGGGCACTGATTATTGAAAAAAAGACGCATAAGAAACGGTGGGTCTACTTAAAAAATCTGCGTCCAGCGCTGGAAACTTATACCGCTGAGATGACTACTGGGGCACCACTATTCGTTAGCGCACGTGGTCAGCAAGCGATTACGGTCAATGGGGTATACCACGCGTTCCAACAAGCGGGTGAATTATTAGGACGACAAGACATTGGCACGCATACCTTGCGGAAAACTTTTGGCTACCATTACTATCAACAGACCCATGATATTGCGGGCTTGATGATGATTTTTAACCACGCTAACGAGGCGGTCACCAAACGCTATATTGGGATTGAACGGGACACGTTAGAACGGTCACTGGATCAATTTCAACTGGGGTTAGGGTAATTAGTCGGGTAGTCGACTATCAGTGGTAGCAAGGATGCTAGCGCGAAACGAGTGCTGGTAAACTCGCCGCAGTGGGCTCGACGCCGCTAAGAAAGCAGCTCCCAAGGTGTTAGTGCCGTGAACGTTGAAAAATTACCGGTACAAACACGATTGGCCGGCCACTAAATCATACCTATCATGCAAATACGACCAAGCAACCACCAGCATATTTGAGCTGGTGGCGGCTTGGTCGTTTGTTGAATTGGGAGACGTCATTAACATGCTGGCGGATGTTTCGAATTATTCAGACTGGGCCTGTAACCAAGTTTGAAAAGGGGTTGGTTGTAACACCGCGCCCATCACCATCACGACTAATTCATCAATACTAGTTGTGGTGGCTGAGTAGAGACCGTGTCGCCGTCCTTCGGCATAGTGGAAAATAGGGCGGGTCAAAAAATAACGTAGTAAGTTCAAATCGACTGGTTGGAGAATGTTTTGGGTGACGCCGGTCGTGAGTAAGTGCTGGATTTTTTGATTAGCGGTGTCGTCCGCTTTGAGCGCGAATTTTTGTTTTAAGGCGACATCTTCAGTCAACACTTGTAAGGCCGTCACCACCGCCGGCTGCGCCAGGGCGAAATCGTAGAGCGCCCGGATACTCATCGCCAGCTGTTCGGCCAGTTCAGCGTTGTCATCAATGGCCGCTGCCACCGCGACACTTTCGGTGTGGACGGTTGCTTGAAAAACGGCTTCTAAGAGACTTTGCTTGTTTTTGAAGTAGATGTAGACATTAGATTGCGGAATTCCTGCTTGTTTTGCCACTTTAGTCGTGGAAAAATTTGCTAGTCCCCCCGCTGCCAGCAAGTCAATCGCCGCGGCAATTAAGCGGTCGTATTTTTGTTCATCTTTTACTTTCATTTGGCACCTCCGCAGATAAATTAAGTTTAACAGTTGACAAAATATAAGTCTATCTTTTATAATGGTTTTTGTAATAAAGATAAGTCTATATTTTATGAAAGAAGTCTTTTAAATGAAAATCGTTTTAACCGGATCTTTAGGGCATATCAGCCAACCAGTCGCCGAACAATTAATCAGCTTAGGCCACGATGTCACAGTCATTAGTCACAATCCTGACCGGGCCGCGGCCATTAGCGCTTTAGGCGCAACCCCGGCCATTGGGGACATTCATGACCAAGCTTTTTTAACAGCAACTTTCACGGGGGCCGATGCCGTCTATTTAATGATTACTGCGGCCAGTGGCGACGCTGATATTTTTGGGGCAGGTCGCCAACAAGCGGAAATCTACGCCCAAGCGGTATTAGCGGCAGGGGTGTCACAAGTTGTCAACCTCAGTAGTGTTGGCGCTAACTATGGTCCCGAAGTCGGGGCATTGCATATTTACAATGTGATTGAAGGTGTCTTGACCCAAGCGTTGTCGTCGCTTAATGTGACGTTCATTCGACCGACGGGGATGTATTACAACTTGTTTGGTAACATCAAGTCAATTAAGGCTAACCATACGATTGTGACCAACGCTGACATTACGAAGCGCAATTCGTGGGTCGCTCCTGAAGATATTGCGCCAGTGGTTGTCCAAGCATTAACGGCGCCGAAACCAGGGGTGACGAGCCAATATGTCGCCAGTGATGAAAAGAGTTACGAGGAGATTGCGACCATTTTTGGGCAAGCTTTAAATATGCCAGATTTAAAAGCGGTGCAAATAAGCGATGACCAAGCCTTACAAGGTATCCTAGCTAGTGGTGCGCCAGCCAGTTTTGCGACCCAACTCATTAAGATGTACGGTTTTGAACGGGATAATGATTTTTATGCCGACTACCGGGCCCATCAACCAGTTTTAGGGCCGACCAAGTTGACCGACTTTGCAAAGACCTTTGCCAAAGTTTACCAGCAATAATAAAAAGGACTACTAATCAGGGGTGTCTTGATTAGTAGTTTTTTATTATTAAAATCAGTAGAAAATAATATTGATAAGAAATTTAGTGATTATTTAAAGTCTAAAATGTCTTTTTGACTAGTTTCGGGTTATAATAAATACAATAAATGAAATCAACCGGGCGTTTTTGACGTTTGTTCACGGTTACCATGCCCTGACGGTGACCACGGTTCACCGTTCAAATGATGTAACGTTTAAACGACCGGTTGATGAAGTCATAGATTTTTGAATGAACTTCTTGGCGCGTAACCAAGCTATGACCTTTACATGTCTTGATCAGACGTGTAAACACCTCGGATGATTATCTCCGATCAAGATAATCACCCCAGGCGCCGGCTCACCTGATTGTTTTTTCGCATTTCGGATATCCTCCCCGGGAAATCCAGGGTGAGCGGTCGGCGGTGCTGATGACACCAAAGACAATAAATTAAATGTGCGAGTATACCTGGTACTCGTGGTGCTGCCAACGTCTGATGAGCGTTGGTGGCTTTTTTTAGAGCGAAAACGACCACGGGTTGCTCCTGAGCATTGCCCAGCTAAGCGCCTAATGCGGTTTGTGCATTTGGTGATTAGCGTAGCAAGCGGAGGGAGCAGTGGTCGTTTTCGCGTTTCGGCAATAAGGGCATTTGTCTGATTTATCTAACGTTACCAAGCAATAAAAAATCCCGCTATCGCAACAGCGACAACGGGTTAAGCTTCGATATTTAACTTAACTTACATACGATCAATGAATATAAACGGTAATCACCGTAATCAATCCAAAGAAAATCCCCGGCACATTTGAAATAATGACGGGCCAGTCTTTATACGTTTTGAACCAACCATAACCGGTCCACAAGGTCGCATTGACCATCGCCACGAGTGGTTGTAATGGTGAAACTGGGCTACCAGAGAAGTTAGAAATAATTTGTGGAATATACGAGACATACATTGAAATACAAGTAATCGTTGCAATTTTACTGAGTAACTTGAGTCGTTTGACCCGTTTTGCGTCGACTGCATCTTTACCTTTAGGGTATTCGCCGTTATCTGCTTTAAATTTAATAAAAAATCACTCCTTCAAAATCATCCTAACATCGGTCTCAAATACGGTTCAACAATTTCGACGCTGAATCCGTTTTCTCAGCTAAATCAGGGTTTAGTCAGTGTGCAAACTAAAACTTAGCGACTAAAAAGTCGGCCGTAAGTTTCTATAATGAAGGCGAAATCTATGAAAGTAGGGGAGGATTATGTTCGTAATCGGCCTTATCTTAACGTTATGGGTCATCGCAGTTGGTCTGTGGGTCGCTGCGCTATTAGTTTATGGCTATCGCTTTAGTCAGGCACAATGGCGGCTACGGCAACTGTTAATGACAACTGACCACCAGGCGCCCCAGCGGCTGGCACAACGGCGCTTATCGATTAAAGATCGCCAGCGATTGCAAAAATATTTAGTACTAAAAACCGCCGAAGTCTTATTATTTTTTGTCATGCCGTGGCTCGCGATTATCGATGACGATATCCGGTGGTTCAACCTAATTATTGCCCTGATTATGGTCAGTTGGTGGTGGCGCCTGAATTTGTTTCCGAAGGGGGTTGTGCGGTTAAGTCGGCCAACTTTCTTACGTTACCAAGCAGCAGGCGACGACCACCTCAACTTGAATCAAAATCCAACCTGGCAACGCCTCGTCAAACAGTCCCGCCATGCCCAATTTCGGTTAATCTTCTTGATTGGTGGGATGGCAGTGATAAATTTTGTCTTTTCATTTTTATGAAATTGAGTTTCTTTCTTGGGGTCGGGGATTGCCGCAGTTCGCTGACCGTAATTCCATCGTGCTGGGACCGGTCCAAGCCTGAGAAACGGCTTGAACCTCGCTTTTGAGCCCAAAGCTCGGGTCTCAAAAGACGTCCGTGGTGTAAACGGCCAAAAGACGCCCGTTAACGCCACTTTCAGGACGATTCCATTACGGTCAGTCAACTGCTAATCTCAGCTCAGTTTTAAAATGATGTTAAGTATATGAATGTGTGATGGAACGTTTTCAATGGTGGTTGGTCTATGCACACACTAACCATTAATAACCGACCATATGAAAAAAAACGAAATTGATACTAGCGGCTTAAATCTAGTCGTGGTAACTATGAATAAAATTTGTGAAAAGTCCAGCGGAGCCAGTCCGGGGCAACGCGCTGTGAGGGCAATGTTAGGCGGTGTTTTTGGCCGACTTACTTTGCCGGACGTCTTTGAAGACGTGGGCTTCGGCTTCAAAGCGAGGGCGCTGACCGTTTTTGGGCGGCGGCCGGTCCACATAGCGGGTTGCCCTGGACTGGCGGAGCGGCAAATAGCACACGACAAAAAACCTCGTCAATAGCCGCACGCTACTGACGAGGTTTCATCATTCAGGTATTCAGGTTTATTCTGCTTTTGGTTCTTCCGCAGCTAAGACAATCTTGCCGTCTTCAACTTTAGCGACCATGTTCTTAACGTCACTGTGGTCGAGGTAGAAGTCCGCAATCCGGTCTTCAATCTGCTCTTGGATGACGCGCCGTAATGGCCGGGCCCCCATGAGTGGGTTGTAACCGAGATCAACTAACTTTTCTTCGACGGGTTCCGTTACGTGGACGTGCAAGTCTTGGTTGGCGAGCATGCCGTTGACATCATTAATCATCAAACCAACAATCTTCATCAAGTTTTCCTTGGTCAAGGCGTTGAATTGAATAATATCATCAAACCGGTTTAAAAATTCTGGTTTGAAGTATTCGCCTAAGCGACTAGTAATGTCATGGGTCTTGCCTTGAGCAGCGGCGCCGAAACCAACATTAGCTTCGCTGTCACCAGTCCCAGCGTTAGAAGTCATGATAATAATCGTATCTTTGAAGCTGACCGTACGACCTTGTGAATCAGTCAAACGACCATCGTCTAAGATTTGTAAGAACATATGCATGACATCCGGATGGGCCTTTTCGATTTCATCTAATAAAATTAAACTGTAAGGGTGACGACGAACTTGTTCGGTCAATTGACCGGCTTCTTCGTAACCCACATAGCCAGGCGGTGACCCAATCAATTTGGCCACTGAATGGGGTTCCATGTATTCACTCATGTCAAAGCGAATCATCGCATCTTCTGAGCCGAATAGTTGTTTAGCTAATTGCTTAGCCAATTCAGTTTTACCAACCCCAGTTGGGCCGACAAACATGAAGGACCCAATCGGGCGACCAGTGCCGTTTAAGCCAATCCGGTTACGCCGGATGGCCCGTGAAACGGCTTCAACCGCAGGATTTTGACCGATAACATTCGCTTCCAAATCAGGCGCTAAGGTCTTCATTTGTTGCTGTTCCTTGGCTTGTAACTCACCAACTGGAATATCGGTCTTTTCTTCGACGATTTGTTGCATGTCTGCTACGGTGACAGTGGCCGTGTCGTTGTCCGCTTTGTCAGCATTTTCATCCGGCTTAGCTTTTTCCAACTTAGCAACTTGGTCACGGTAGTAGGCGGCTTTTTCATAATCTTCCTTCTTCAAGGCATCTTGCTTTTGCTTTTCAGCCGCATCGATCTTTTCTTGAATCGTCTTGGGATCAACCGTCTTCAACGTTAAGTTCTTCCGTGAACCGGCTTCATCGAGTAAGTCGATGGCCTTGTCTGGTAAGAAGCGGTCTTGAATGTAACGGTTCGATAATTTAACCGCCGCGACAATCGCATCCGCATTGTATTTAACGTGATGATAGTCTTCATACTTCTTTTGAATCCCTTGTAAAATCTTGATGGATTCTTCTACGCTCGGTTCGTCAACCGTGACTGGTTGGAAACGCCGGGCGAGGGCGGCATCTTTTTCGATGTCGCGATATTCATTTAAAGTCGTCGCGCCGACTAATTGGAAGTCGCCCCGCGCCAATGCTGGTTTCAAGACGTTACCAGCGTCCATGCCACCTTCAGCATTGCCGGCACCCATGATTTCATGGATTTCGTCAATGAATAAGATGACGTTCGGGTTTGATTGCACTTCCTTCATCAATTGTTGCATCCGTTGTTCGAATTGGCCCCGAATACCGGTACCTTGAACTAAGGACGCGACGTCGAGCCGCACGATTTCTTTATTTAATAGTTTTTGGGGAACTTGACCAGAAACGACCTTCTGCGCTAAACCTTCAACGACCGCCGTCTTACCAACCCCAGCTTCACCAATCAAAACCGGATTGTTCTTCGTCCGCCGGTTTAAAATTTCGATGACGCGATTGATTTCATTGTCCCGGCCAATCACGGGGTCAATCTTGCCTTGCTTGGCTTGTTCCGTCAAGTTGTAGCCATATTGACCGAGGATGCCACCGCCGTTATTACCACGACGGTTACCGCCATTATTGGGACCAGCTGGTTGGGTCGGTGGGGTCTGCGACTGTTGTTGGTAAGCGTCGTTAGGATCAACGCCGCCACCTTGCATCGCGCGGAAGATATCGTCAAGACCGCCAAAACCGAATGGATCTTGTGCCATATCTGTACCTCCAACTCCATTATTTGGTTGCTGTTCCTGATTCTTTAGCAGTTGATAGCAATTTTGGCAAAGGTTAATTTGTCGCCGCTGACCGTTGACGTTCGTATATAAATGAATCGTCGCTTCGTTCTTATGGCAGTTGTCACAAAGCATATTGCTGTCACTCACCTTTCACATCAGAAATATAACTAAATCGATTAGGATATTTAGTTAAAGGTTCAAAAATCATTTGACCTTTGTTGACCTTTGACTATTAGTATAGCGATTTTATGACCCGTTGCAAGTTTAAAGTCTCAGTCAGGCGACCCCGAATTAATAAGGGCCCTTGACGACGATAATCGGTTTAATTATTTCCGGATAGACTTGATAGCACCGGCAAAAACCTTGTCTTGAATAGCAATCAGTTGTATATTAAAACCCTAATCAAAACTAAGTCGTTACCGGACCATCTGACCTCATTATAGTACAAGTTGCTTATTTTGCATGGTGGGAAGTCTGACCTGTTTTGATGTTTAAAACGGTGGGCGCTGACAATCAGCCGTCAAAGAGTTGCTAGACGTGACACCGTTTAAATAAATTGCACTACTGTCAAAATTAAACCATGATGGTTGTTGAGAAGGGGGTAACTGATTGGCACCAGATTATGAACAATTAATGGAAGATTTGCGAACTGGGAAGCGCGAAAGTTTTAGCGTCGACCCAGATAACTTCATGGCCTTTCACGATGCTTATATGAGTTACGAATATCGCAAACGAATCATTGGTATGGCCGGCCTTGACGGGCATGTCATTTACCATTTTGACAAGGATGGTAAGGCTACCAATTAATCACAATTGAATGAATGAAAGGGCTTGTATTTCAATTGGATAATTGCTATCATCAATACTAAGGGCTCTTGAGGAAACGTGTTGGCGGCAACTCGACTTGACTCGGAACCAAAAATTAAAATTTACATCTTTTGAAGGAGATCGAATAACTATGGAAAAGAAAGAATTTCACGTAATCGCAGATACTGGTATCCATGCACGTCCCGCAACTTTATTGGTACAATCAGCAAGTAAGTTCAACTCAGAAATTACGTTGCAATACCAAGACAAGTCAGTTAACTTGAAGTCTATCATGGGCGTTATGTCACTTGGTGTTGGTAAAGATGCTGATGTAACTATTTCAGCTGAAGGTGCTGACGAAGCTGACGCAATCGCTGCTTTAGCTGATACGATGAAGAAAGAAGGATTATCTGAATAATGGCTGAAAAGGTACTAAAAGGGATTGCTGCCAGTGATGGTATTGCAACCGCTAAGGCCTATATGCTAGTTGATCCAGATTTATCATTCGAAAAGACGACGGTTTCTGATACTGATGCCGAAATCAAACGGTTACACGATGCTTTCGATGCTTCTAAGTCCGAACTCCAAGTTATCAAAGACAAGGCAGTTGAAAACTTAGGTGCCGAAGAAGCGGAAGTTTTTGAAGCTCATATCACGATCTTATCTGACCCCGAAATGCTCGGACAAATCGAAGGTAAGATTAAGGATGATAATGTTAATGCTGAAGAAGCCTTGAAGGAAGTTACTGATACTTTCATTTCAATGTTTGAAGCAATGACGGATAATGCATATATGCAAGAACGAGCCGGTGATATTCGCGACGTTACGAAACGGGTTTTAAGCCACTTGTTAGGGGTTACCTTACCAAGTCCAGCTTTAATCGATTCCGAAGTTATCGTGGTTGCCCACGATTTGACGCCTAGTGACACCGCTCAACTTGATCGGAAATTTGTCAAAGGGTTCATTACTGACATTGGTGGCCGGACTAGTCATTCAGCCATCATGTCACGGACCTTGGAAATTCCAGCGGTTGTTGGTTCTGAAACGGCCACGACTGATATCAACGAAGGCGACGTGGTTGTCTTAGATGGTATCAATGGTGACGCTTTAGTGACACCAACTGACGCTGAAGTTGCTGACTACGCGCAAAAAGCTGAAGAATTCTCAGCTCAAAAAGCCGAATGGGAAAAGCTTAAGAACGAAGCCACCGTTTCAAAAGACGGCAAACACTTCGAATTAGCTTCAAACATCGGTACGCCAGACGACATGGACGGGGTCTTAGACGCCGGTTCTGAAGCCGTTGGTTTGTTCCGTTCAGAATTCTTGTACATGAACAGTGCTGAATTACCTGACGAAGATACCCAATTCGAAGCCTACAAAAAGGTTGTCGAAGGCATGAACGGCAAACCCGTCATTGTCCGGACCATGGATATCGGTGGCGACAAGCATTTACCATACTTGCCACTTCCTGATGAAATGAACCCATTCTTGGGTTACCGGGCTATTCGGATTTCGCTTGATCGTGACGATATCTTCCGGACGCAATTACGTGCTTTGATTCGGGCTTCTCATTTTGGTCAATTACGGATTATGTTCCCAATGATTGCCACTTTGGATGAATTCCGCCAAGCTAAGGCCATCTTCGAAGAAGAAAAGGCTAAGTTAGTTGCTGACGGTGTTGAAGTTGCGGATGATATCAAACTTGGTATCATGATTGAAATTCCAGCCGCTGCTATTTTAGCTGACCAATTTGCTAAAGAAGTTGACTTCTTTAGTATTGGGACCAACGACTTGATTCAATACTCATTCGCTGCTGACCGTGGTAACGAACGCGTGTCATACTTGTATCAACCATACAACCCATCGTTGTTACGTTTGATCAAGCATGTTATCGACGCTGCCCATGCTAATGGCCGCATTGCGGGCATGTGTGGTGAAGTTGCCGGTGACCAAATCGCGGTGCCATTATTAATGGGCTTAGGTTTGGACGAATTCTCAATGAGCTCGACTTCAGTATTGAAGACCCGTTCATTGATGAAGACCATCGATACGGCTGAAATGGCTAAATTAGCTGATAAAGCCCTCAACGAATGTGTCACAAACGAAGAAGTTAAAGAATTAGTCGAAAAGAACGTCTTCAACAAGTAGTTCTTCACTGACTGATGAGTGAATCCAATTTTGGGTTCACTCTTTTTTTTGACCTGAAATCCAGCCCTTCGAACGTTGGTCCTCCAGTCCGGCGGTCAGCGTTCGCGAGCTGCGACCGGTTGGCGCCAAAAAGCGGTCGC
This sequence comes from Lactiplantibacillus fabifermentans DSM 21115, assembly GCF_000498955.2. Lineage (GTDB taxonomy): Bacteria > Bacillota > Bacilli > Lactobacillales > Lactobacillaceae > Lactiplantibacillus > Lactiplantibacillus fabifermentans. The sequence continues at coordinate 10,176 of NZ_AYGX02000173.1, forward strand.
CAACCTCACTTTCAAGCTCCGCCAAAATCGCGAATCTCGAAAGATGCCGGTGCGCTAAGCCGAGAAAAGCACTCAGCTAAGCGCACTTTCAGCACGTTCACGCTGACCACCGGACTTCCGGAGTAGTGTGATTTCAATTGAACTCGAAACTAGGTTAACCCCAAGCGCATAGATATTTTTAACGGATGTGTTGATATTATTTGTTGTGTTAGTTTAGCTAATGGTCATCAGTAATGAAAGTGTATGCGATAAGTTGCGTTATTTTAAGAACTTTTTAGGTAGATTGCAAATTTAATCCGAATTTTTGGACAAATTGTTCAGCATAACCTGATACGGTGTTTGCCAGTCAAGTATTTTAAGCGGTCTCTGGTTAATTTGGAGTAACGTCGTCGTTAGATCTTGAGCACTAATGTGCTCAAAACGAGTCCCCTTAGGATAAAAATAACGTAAATTCCGATTAAAGGTAGATTGCAAATTTAATCCGAATTTTTGGACAAATTGTTCAGCATAACCTG
>NZ_AYGX02000031.1 GCF_000498955.2 Lactiplantibacillus fabifermentans DSM 21115
GGTAGATTGCAAATTTAATCCGAATTTTTGGACAAATTGTTCAGCATAACCTGATACGGTGTTTGCCAGTCAAGTATTTTAAGCGGTCTCTGGTTAATTTGGAGTAACGTCGTCGTTAGATCTTGAGCACTAATGTGCTCAAAACGAGTCCCCTTAGGATAAAAATAACGTAAATTCCGATTAAAGCGTTCATTACTACCACGTTCAGCTGGAGTATAAGCATGGCAGTAATAGGTCTTAATACCATATTGTGATTCAAGTGATACTAGCCCACTAAACTCAGTGCCACGGTCCACAGTAAAGCTGTGCACCGGACCATTAAAAGTTGTTAGGAACTTAGTTAGTGCTTCATTAACAGTCGCTGTCGTCCGATCTTTTAACCGGTATGCCCAAAGGAACCGTGATTTTCGATCGATTAAAGTTAATAAAACTGCCTTACTATGCCCACGAGGACCAACGACTGT
>NZ_AYGX02000174.1 GCF_000498955.2 Lactiplantibacillus fabifermentans DSM 21115
AATGATTGAAGGAGCAATAGTAGGCTGCGCGCTAACTGCATTATGGTTCAAGCGTCATGAAGTTGCTAGCTGGTTTGGAATTTAAGGAGATGAAGACGATGAAATTTACATTCCGGATTGGAAACGTGCTTTACAAACAGATCACGATTGAAGAATTGAATAATCTTTTTGACAAATTTAAGGAGGTTGAACGAATTGGAAGTACGCAAAGTATCGCTAAAGCCTAAATTTGAGTACGAAAAAAGCTGCTC
>NZ_AYGX02000032.1 GCF_000498955.2 Lactiplantibacillus fabifermentans DSM 21115
AGGAAGCTGATCTTTTTTGTCCGAACAGCGTTCGGATTAATTTTACAATCTACCTGTCGCCCGTACCCCTTTCCTAAATGTAAGGCAAAATTTCTTTTAAAAAGGCTGAGACAAAACGAATTTTGTTTCAGCCCCCTTAATAACTATTTAAATAACAACTAACTAATTACTGTATTTTTCAGAGATGTTGGTCTTGATCGTCTTAACAGCTTTATCAGCAGCTTGTTTAGGCGTCATCTTACCAGCAGCAGCGTTGGTCATCATCGTTTGAGCTGGTGTCCAAACTTCAGCCATTTGAGGTAAGTTGATCAAAGGAACATCAACATCGTATTGCTTAGAAACGGCTTTCGCCATGTCATCGCCAGTGCTTACAGCGTACTTACGAGCAGCGGTGTTAGCAGGAATTTCGTTTGAAGTCTTGTAGTATTCCTTTTGGCTAGCAGTGTTTGAGATAAAGTCAGTCCAAGCTTGTGCAGCGGTCTTGTGCTTAGAGTAGTTTGAGATAACCCAAGCTTTACCACCAGCAAAGGCTTGATAATTCTTACCGTTAGTTAACTTAGGTAAGGAAGCAACCCCGAAATCAACTTTTGACTTCTTGTAAGTAGCTGCCATCCAAGGACCATCGATAACTGCAGCAGTCTTGCCAGATGTAAATTGTGACGTTACAAAGTTTTCGTTTGAGGTCACATTTTGCATCCCAGTTGGCCAGTACTTAGTGAACCATTTAGTCATGTAAGTCAAACCATCAACCGCACCAGAGTTGTTCAACCCTAACTTCTTGTAGTTAGTGTTGTTGTCGCCGAAGACGTAGCCACCATAACCCTTAATAACACCGAATGAATTATAGAAGTTTGTCCATTGAGTTAAGAAAGCCACACTCTTCGTCTTATCGTTAGCATATTGGTACTTCGATTGTTTGGCGAGTTTTTCAAGTTGCGTAAAGTTAGTTGGCGCATTCTTGATTAACTTCTTGTTATAGTACAAGACTTCAGATTCAATGGTAACTGGTGCCCCATAAACCTTGTTCTTGTATGTAACGGACTTCTTACCAGTTGCATTATAACGGCCGCTAGCTAACTTAACCGTTGATAATTGCCCTTGTGACGCCATTTGACCAACCCGGTCGTAAGCAGCCATCAAAACATCTGGCCCCTTACCTGAAGGTCCGTCTAACTTCAAAGCATCGTCTTCATCAAGCATGGCCTTGTATGAAACCGTTACTTTAACGTTGTACTTCTTTTCAAACTTTGGAACCATTTTCTTCATATATGATTTATATGAAGGGTCCGCTGAAACCTTCAACGTCTTGTCCATCTTTGATGATGATGATGAACTCGACGATGACTTACTACCACAACCTACAAGTGTGAGTGCCAAGCCAGTGGCTAAAACACCCATCCCCAACTTCTTCCAAGTACTCATAGTTCTTCCTCCTTGCGAAGCATCTTAATTCATTTACCATAAGTTATTATGCATCCATGCAAACGCTTTCGCAAGCGTTTTCGTAATGTTAACGTTAACAGAATTTTACTAAAAATAAATCCCAGTGCTGAAAATCACTGGGATTCGTTGTGAAACCGGGATTTAGCCCAATTCATATAAATATATTCAGATTAATATCATATCATTAAGGCTCTAATGAATAGACCAATTCTGTAAATGTATGCACATTATTGCATTACTTAGCTTGCAACACGATACTACTCCAAGCTGGTAAGGTGACTTCACGATCCTTAACCGTTGCGTCGCCTTGGACTAGCCAGGTCGTGTCAGCTTCAAATGGTAAGGTATAAGTCCGCATCGCTGGTGTTAAATTGCAAACGATTGCGGCTTGCTGGTGTCCATCATCAATTGCATAAGTGAACAATTGCTTGTTACTTGGTAACATGATAAACTCACCGTTCACAAATACTGACTGCTGTTTCAATTGCAGTAATTGCCGATAGTAATTCCAGACACTGTCGGCATCGGCCATTTCCGCGGCCGCATTCATATCATCCGTGGCACCATGTTTCCATGGTAAATGGTCAGAGAACCCATGATTAGGGTCATCATTCCATTGCATTGGGCCGCGACCCGCCATCTTATGCGTCTTATTAAGCATCGTCATGATTTCAGCCGTCGACTTGCCCGCTGCTTTGGCACTTTCAACAAAACCAGGGACCGTTTGATCTTCAAAATCAGCGATATCATTGTAGCGAATATTCGTTAAGCCTAATTCTTCACCGTAATAAATAATTGGTACGCCACGTTGCAAGTACAACGCGGTCGCTAATGACTTGGCACTTTGTAGTGGATAGTCCGCATCCCCATACCGGGTCGCAACCCGCGCCATATCATGGTTATTCCAATAAAGCGTTGGTAAACTGACACCGGCCAAAGCCGCTTGAATGCCGACTGTATGTTGTTTATAAGTTGTCACATCCATTGGGCGTGGTTGGAACATATCCGAAAAGCTGGCATCATCATGGGAATTATCGTCGGCAAACGTGCGGAACGTAATGACATTATCACATTCATCGGTGCCAGGTTTGGTATAATCAACCATCAAATGCGGATCCGCTGAAGAGGCTTCACCGACGACGTAAGTATCGGGATGTTTCGCTTTAATGGCCGCGACAAAATCATGCAAATATTCATGCACCTTTGGCAAATGGGCATAAAACATGTCCGAAATAATCGGCGTTTGGTCCCCCGTGGCACTCGGATACGTTTGCCGAAAATCGGCTTTCGCTAGATGAATAAAGGCATCCAAGCGCAAGCCATCAATCCCTTTTTCTACCCAGAATTCCGCGACATCACGCATCGCTTGGCGTACTGCAGGATTTTTCCAGTTCAAATCAGGCATCCGTTTATCAAATAAATGGAAGTAGTATTGGGACCCGCCAGCCGGATCTTTATCCCAGACACTGCCGCCGAAAAATGATCCCCAATTGTTGGGCCGACCACCGTCAGCAGCGGGATCTTGCCACAAATAATAATCGCGATACGGACTGTTTGGTTCAGCAACGGCTTTTTTGAACCACGGATGTTGGTCTGAAGTGTGGTTCAAGACAAAGTCAAAGATGATGTACATGCCATTTTGATGGACCGTGGCAATCAAATCCTCGACTTCAGCCATCGTCCCTAAACTCGGATCGACTTGATAATAATCCGAAACATCATAACCATTATCAACTTGTGGCGATTGATAGATGGGATTCAACCAAATCGTCGTAATCCCCAATTCTTTCAAATAAGGGACTTTTTCAGTAATCCCTGGAATATCACCGATACCATCGTTATTACTATCATTGAAGCTTTTCGGATAAATTTGATAAATCGTTTGTTGGTCGTACCAATGTTTGCTCATATTTGTTGCCACTCCTTGTTAACGGGTCGATTCCGCCGTCGATAACCGTGATTTAATAATAATTTTTTCTTGATCTTGTCGCTCGTGGGGATGTTGAATATTGCTCAACAGCAATTTAGCCGCCGCGCGGCCCATCACTTCCAACGGTTGTTGCATCGTCGTGAGTCGCTTGGATGCAATTTGGTTCAACAACACCCCGTCAAATCCTATAACACCGTAATCATCAGGAACCTTGCCCCCATTCAGGGTAATGCCATCTTCAATCCCGATGCCTAACCGATCACTGGCACACACGAAGGCGGTATTTTTAGGAAATTCCGCCCAATGCTGCTGCACATAATCGGTAGCCACGTGACAATGATTAGCTAACTTGACGAGTTGAGCACTGACACCGCTTTCAGTTACGGCATCACGAAAGCCGGTTTCACGGTCATACTCAAACGGTTCATCGACATCGATGCCGACAAACACTAAATGCTCATAACCACGTGAAATCGCATAACGGGTGCTTTCGTATAACGCTTGATAATTATCGGTATCGACATAATCATAGCCTTGCTGATTGCGCCCAAAAAAGACGACCGGCTGTTGTAACTGCTCGACCCATGCATAATCTTTTTGGCGAATCCCCGTTAAAATATAACCGTCACATTCCCCAACTTGATAACTATTGCTCGTTGCTAATTGTAGCGCGTACTGATGCCGGTTTAATTCATTGGAGATGCCGGCCAATAACATCATATAGTAAGGCTCCGTTGTATCCATATCTTCAAAAATTGTTAATTTAATGACGCGCGTACTCCGACTAACTAATGCTCTAGCCGCCGCGTTAGGTTGATAGTGCAACTCTTGCATGACTTGCATTATCGACGTCCGCAATTCGTCGCGCACTTGTTCCGGATGATTAATCGCCCGTGAAACCGTCATTTTTGATACATTGGCCCGTTCCGCAACATCATTTAGTGTGACCATGCTCACAACTCCCCCTACCTTTTTGTCTACCTAATAACTTACCTTACCCCAGTGATCTAATCTGATGAACCGAGTGCCGTTTCACAATTTGATGGGGCACAATAATCGCGGTCGACAATTCATCTGTCGGCCGGTTAGCCATTGCAATCTTAGCAGCTTCTTCCCCTAAACGTTGCGGGAACACTGCCACTGATGTTAATGTCGGATGCGCCAGTTCGGAAAAGATTGAGTTATTAAAACCAATCAGTGAAAATTGTTTTACTTTCCAATCAGGATCATTATGTAACACTTGTTGTAATTTTAAAGCTAACATATCATCAACAGCTACAAACCCAGTCACATCGGGGTATTGCGCAAAGAATTTTTTCAGTGCCGATACCCCGTCGGCGTGGTTTTCAAAGCGTTGCTCTAACATGATATTAGGTAAGTTTTGTTGCATCATGGCCCGTTGATAGCCCAAAATTCGATCCCCTTGAACCATTTTGGAGATATCTGAATATAAGAAACAAATTCGGCGATGCCCTTGTTCAATCAAGTATTGGGTGGCATCAGTTCCGGCTTGGATATTATCGTTATCCACATATGACGTCTTATTTACATCAGCATATGGTTTCCCGATAACCACATACTGCACGTCAAAATGTTGTAAGCGGGCCACGACCGGATCATCTTTTTCAGAGTACAACAAAATAAAATTGCGAATGTGGCCTTGCGCAATCATGACGTCAATATTATGAACGAGTTCATCACTGGAAATCCCGGTGGCTAACGTGGTCATCGAGCCGTGTTGACTGCAAATCGAGTTAATCCCACGAATCATTTCCAAGAAAAATGGATTGGAAAAGATTTCATGATGGTCGACTGGTAAGACGACCCCAATCGTATTACTAGCTTTAGTGGCCAAATTTTGCGCGTTAAAGTCAGGCGCATAGTTTAATTCACGAGCGGCCTTAACGACCTTTTCTCGCGTTGGTTGACTAATGATTTTACTGCCGTGCATTGCTCGCGAGGCCGTGGATGGTGACACGCCGGCGCGTTGGGCAACATCCTTAATTGTTGCCATATCATTCCCCCCGATCTAAGTTCAAGCTACGCATTAAATATAAAACGTTTTCAACACTTTTGCAAGCGATTGCATAAATTTGCGTAGTATCTTATATAATTTTATCAATAAAAACCCGTTAGTAAAGTTGCCAGCGGGTTTTTGTTCAAATATTTTAACCATAGTTAACGGACAACTAATTCCGTTAGCATCCCTTGTACAGCTGAATCCTTGAGCGTCGTAACATAAGCCAACCAACTCGACTCATCGGCCGCGGCTTGATACGCATGCCAAATCGTTTGTTTCAAATCAAATGGTAATTTGGCAAATTGCAATCGCTGCTGCAACTGAGCACGATTTTGCGCCGCTACATCATTTAAAACTAAATCATCAAAGCTAGCCCGCCCCGCTTGCCAGACGGGGGCAGCGCTAGTTGCGCCGACCAGCTCACAAGTATATTGCCGATTCGACGGTAACAACTGATGAGGATCCGTAACAGTCACGGTCAGGTGATAGTCGGCATCATCCCACCAAAAATCAGTCGTTGCTTGCCGTGTCCCGCTCGTTTCAATCAGCTGATAATGACCAGTGGCACCAACAAATATTTTTAAATGTAGGGTCGTCGGCAAGGTCATTACCGGTTGCATATAATCCGGATTCAGGGGCACAATGCTACCCGCCGCGACAAATACCGGATATTGGTTAAGGTCCCGATAAGCTGTGAAATAACGATCGCCATGATACCGCAATCCCGTCGACCAGTCATACCACTCACCTGCTGGTAACCAAACCGGTACCGTTGTTAATTGCGTGGTCGCATCGCGCGGCGTGGTTGCTGCGGCAACGATCATCGCCGGACCGAATTGGTATTCATGGGGCACTCGATACGCCCAATCCGCATCGGGGTGACCATAATACATCGGTTCAATTAGGGCCTGTCCCGCCACGTGCGTTTGCACATTAGCCGTGGCTAAGTATGGTAATAATTGATGCCGTAATTGCAAAAATTTAATCATCGGCGTCGCATATTCAGCCGCATAACGCCATGGTTCCTTACTCATGAAGGGGTTGCGGGAACTATGCAAACGTAAAATCGGGCTAAAAACCCCTAATTGGAGCCACCGTAACGCCAATTCACCATCATAGGTGCCGTGCATGTGACCGCCGATATCATGGCTCCACCACGTATAACCAATATTAGTGGCGGTCGCCGTGAAATAAGGCTGAAATTGCAAAGATGCCCACGAAGCAATCGTATCACCTGAAAAACCGACTGGGTAACGATGGCTCCCGGGACCAGCATACCGCGATAAGATCAATCCCTGACCATGATGTTCCTGCGCATTATCTTCATAATGGGCCACATTTAATAGCCACAACGGGTCAATACCTTGACTCCCTTGACTGCGGCCCTGTTGCCAATCCAGCCACCAAAAATCGACCCCTTGGGCTTCTAAGGGATGATGGACTAATTTAAAATACGCGTGCTTAAAGGCGGCATTTTGCAAATTAAATAAGGCTGGTTGGTCATCAGTGAGTTTTAGCGCGGCAGCTACTGCTAAATAACACTGTTCATGTGGTCGAATACCAGCGGCCGGGTGTACGTTCAACGTCACATGCCGTCCCTGGTCGTGTAGCTGTTGCAACAGCTTGCCAGGATTCGGGAAATATTCCGCATTCCATGAATAGCCGGTCCAGCCACTACCGTATCTAGCCGGAATTTCAGTTCGGTGCCAGTCCATATCGAGGACCGCCACCGCAATCGGCACTCGGGCGTCATCAAAGCGGTGCATCAAGGCCAAATATTCATTTTGGCGATACGGATAATAACGACTCCACCAATTACCCAGTGCATAACGTGGAATCAAAGGCGGATAACCGGTTAATTGATAGTAGGCTTGCAACGTTGCCCGATAATCACGGCCATAGGCAAAATAGTACAAATCCAGCTCTTGATTTTGACGCGGCAATAACGCGTCATCTAATAACCGGGCACTCGCCGAATCATCTAAAACGCTGATGCCATTTTTAGACATTAAACCGGCGGGTAACTCGACCGTCCCATCGACCTTATCCAAAGTCCGCACAGTACCGCCTAAATTTTTACCGACCGGGGTGCCACAATACCACCGACTATCGTACGTGCCGTAATTATGGGCTGCATCGATATATAAGTTACCAGCTTGCGGATCACCACCATCATAATAGAGATGAAAACCCGTGGTGATGACTTCTAGCACATGTGTCGCGTGGTCATGTAAAACGGTGTATGGTGGCACTTCAAAGTCTCGATGCTGAACAATTTGCGTCGTGCCATTTTCAAACATTCCACTCGTAATATATTCAATTCGAATTAGCTTGGACGTTAAAACGGTCAGTCGTAACCGGCCGACTTCAATCTGATTGGTTGTCACTGCATTCTGCCCCCTTCAATTGATGAATTGAGCATAACGTTTCATCGCTGGTTTAACTATCAAGATAATGTAAAGAAACGACTGATTGTTGCATCAGCCGTTTCTTTACATTGTTAAATATATTCAAAAGTAGTCGTCAAATTATCCTGACTGTTAGCGCCAACGAAAAGCTTGAATTTCCCCGGTTCTGCAATCAATTGATTCTGCTGGTTATAAAATTTCAACATTGCCACGTCAATCGTGAATGTCACATTTTTTTGTTCATGCGGTGCTAACGTAACTCGATGATATGCTTTTAGAGCCTTAACTGGTTGCACCACACTAGCAAACATGTCTTGCAAATAGAGCTGAACCGTTTCAGTACCCGCAACATCACTTTCATTTTCAAGCGCTACAGTCGCTTGTAGCGTTTGATCAGCCATCATCGTTGCTCGATTAAGTGTCAGGTCATGATACTTGGCATGATGATACGACAATCCATAACCAAACGGATATAGGGGCCCGTCAGCGGCATCAATATATTTCGACATGAATCTACTACTGTGCCCCGACGTTTCTGGTGAGCGCCCAGTACTCAGATGGCTATAGTATTGTGGCAATTGGCCAACTGCTCGTGGAAAGCCCATCGATAAACGCCCACTTGGATTGACATCGCCAAAAATAATATCAGCAATCGCATGCCCACCTTCAGTTCCCGGGAACCATGCTTGTAGGATAGCATTGGCTGAAGTGGCAACGTCAGTTAACACTAGTGGTCGGCCACTAATAGTAACAAGTACAATCGGCTTGCCAAATTTAGCAACACGTTTAATTAAAGCAACTTGGTGCGCAGGCAGCCCAATTTCAGTACGACTACCGGCCTCGCCACTTTGAACCGTATGTTCACCAACCGGCATAACAATTACATCAGCCCAATTTCCGAGCACTTCAACATCCTGGTCTGCTTGTTGTTGGTCGGCATCAGTCAACTGACTATTTTCAAATTGCAATGCTGTCATGCCCATCTCTTGATAATTACTGTCAGCAGCTAATAGACTTGTCCCACTGGTTACTTTCAAATTTTCCGATGCCACTTTTTCTTTAAAGGCTTGCTCAATACTGATTACATCGCGCGTGTCACCATGCACCGCCCACAGACCAATCAGTTCTTGACTGCTGCTATAAGGCCCAATTAACGCAATCTTTTTATCCGTCGATAACGGTAAAATACCATCATTTTTTAACAACACACTTGCTTCATCCGCTGTTTTTCTCGCCAACGTTCGTTTTTGTGGTGTAACTAATTGCTGAGCTTCAGCTGCCGCACTGGCACCACGATAAGGGTCTTCAAACAGGCCCATATCATTTTTTAGCTTCAAGACACGCCAGCAAGCTTCGTCAACTTTTTGTAAATCGATACGCCCTTCCGCCAATAATGGTTGCAGCTCATTAGCATAACATGGTGACTTCATATCAATATCAACTGTGGCATTAAAAGCACACTGAGTCGCCGCATGATTATCTGGGACAAAGCCGTGGTTCACCAACTCAGCTACAGCCGCATAGTCGCTAATGATAATCCCATCAAAGCCCCATTCTTCTCGCAAAATATCTTTCAATAGCCATTTATTGCCAGTAACCGGCACGCCATTCATAGTATTAAAAGCCGTCATTACTAATTTAGTTCCGGCGTCCACGGCCGCCTTATATGATGGTAAATACTCTTGCCGTAACTTGCGCTCAGACATCTCGACTGAATTGTACTCCTTACCACTCTCAACCGCGCCATAAGCTGCAAAATGCTTCACACAGGCGGCAATGCCATGTTGCTTGTCAAAATCATGCTGAAAGCCACGAACCATTGCACTAGCGAACTGTGAATTCAAATACGGGTCTTCACCGGTCGACTCCAATACACGTCCCCACCGAGCATCGCGTACTAAATCAACCATCGGCGCAAATGCTACCTGATTACCGCTAGCTTGGGCTTCATCGGCAGTATTCTGATAATCTTTTTCAATCAATTCAGGATCCCAAGTGGCGCCCAAGCCAAGTGGAATTGGATAAATAGTCTTAAACCCATAAATAATATCAGACATGAATAATAGTGGAATGCGACTCTTCTTCAAATGTTTATCTTGAACTTGGCGTGTCTTCTCAGCCCCGGCAACATTCAAAACTGAACCACACATATCCACCACTTCGGGCGTAATTCCTAATTTTTGTTCTGGTCCAGTCGTGGCTGTATGCACCGCAAAGAACTCACCAGGCAGCTGCACTAATTGACCAATTTTTTCTTTTAAGCTTAAATCATCTAATAATGCATGTAATTTTTTATCATTCATTTGCTTACCCCTCATTACTCTTTTCAGCTCGATATGCTTTCATATCAGCACGCTTAAACCATGGGTACCAAAGCAGTGGCGAAACAATCAATTGAATAACGAGTTGCATGACAATAATTGAAATTTTGCCTTCCACTCCAGCAAAGAATCCTAACGGCAAGCCAAAGACCGTTTGTGCACCAATAAATGTTCCCACTAGTCCAATTTTGGTTACTACATAAGCAATAATCAGTGCAATAGTATTGTTGAAAATAAATGGAATCGCTAAATCAAAGTTTAAAACTAGCGGAGTCCCAAAAATAACTGGTTCCGTAATCCCGAAAAGTGCCGGAACAATAGACAGCCGTCCAAGTTCCTTGTATTGCTTACTCTTCGCAAACATCATCAATAATACTAATCCTAACGCTAAACCACTCCAAGTCACGACATTAAAAAATGCTAAGCCGATAATATTTTGTGGTGTTTGACCGTTCGAAACAGCGTTCAAATTTTCCATATCCATCGATAACCAAATCGGCGTGACTAACGGTAAGATAACATTCGTTCCATGAATACCAAAGAACCATAATAATTGCATTAATAAACTGACCAAAATCATGGCCCAAATTGAACCACCAATACCCCGTAGCGGAATCTGAATAACTGAATAAATAAATTGATGCATATTTCCGTAAGGTGTAAAAGCAAACAGGCGGGCAATCAGAATGAATAAGAAGCCAATCACAACTGTGGGAATCAAGGCGGCAAATGCATTTGATACCATTGGTGGTACCCCATTTGGCATTTTAATCGTCCAATTGTGTTGTCGGATATATACATATAAACGACCAACTACCAGGCCAATGATCATTGCTGAAAAGACGCCTTGTGACCCTAACCAAGTAGATGGCAACGCACTCGTAGTTACTTTTTTAGTCACAATATTACCCATAGGCGTGACGAATAAGAACGACATTAACGCGATGATCCCGGCAGCCGAGCCATTATCTTCCGGCATAAAGCTGCCAACGAGATTACGCGCCATCAAAAATACGATGTATAAGGCTAGTGCGCCGACCGTAAAGGTATTAACCGCAGTTAATATTGGCGTGAACCCCCAAGCAGTTAAAGCTTTCGGAACTGCTTTAACTGGGAAAACTAATAGTAATACTGCTAACGACCCTAAGATGATGGGACCTAACGTTGCCATCATCGATTCCATAATAGTAAGTAAGTATCGATTACTACCAATCTTATTTAGTGTTGGTGATAGTCGATCAAAGAATGATTGCATTTTTTTCATGAATGACACTCCCTCTTGTTATCGCTTTCATTTCTCTTAAAGAATACCTAATCAGGAGCTTCAATACTTGCTATAATTTACGGCTCAACATGTAAAATTTTGTCATGTTGATATTGTTGCCGATACTTCGTCGGCGACACTTGATAGTTTTCCAGAAAGGCATTGTAAAAATTACGATAACTTGAAAAGCCTGAATTATACGCAATATTCGTCAACGTATCATCCGAATGTAATAGTAATTCATTCGCTGTATTCAAACGTAATTGTTGTAAATATTCAGAAAGCGTTAAATTCATCCGCTTAGCAAAAAACTTGGAAAAATAGCTAACTGAGTAACCAAATTGTGCTGCCACCATCGGCAATGTTAACCGCTCACGAAAATGTAACTGAATGTAGCCAGTAATATTACCCAATAATGTTAAATCGGCATTATTATGTCGTTTTTCGATTGGTAACTGGCTAATGTAATTCCGACACAATAGCGCTAGTAATGCATAAATATTGGCAGTTGCCGTTAAATTATCAATAATCGTATATTGATTCGCTAATGCCACTAGTCGATTCAGGATTACTAACAAGTCATCGGTCGAATTCCTAGACTTAACTGTATTCAAATCAAATTCAAACAACTCATAGTATTTACCACTTGTTACTTTTTGCAAAAAGTCCATCGGAAATTGGATCACTAAAATGTGATTATGGTCAGGACTTTGCGTAGAGTGAATTTCATTAGGATTAACTAAGATAACATCGCCACTGTGCATCACATATTTATCAGACTCATCCCATATAATCAGCGAACCAGATATGCAATATAGTAATTCCGAGCTCAAATGCCAGTGCTTAGGAATCACCCGTTTAGGATTGTTGGAACTAAACGCGAACATCTTTACCGGTAATTGACTCGATGATTCTATCATTTCATGTAAATAGGCCAATCTGCACACCGCCTTTCATCAATAATTGCCACTCAGCACTCATAGTTTACCAAAATAAGTAATCTAACCATTCAAAAATCATGGCGCGATCTCACGTTTTCCATTACAATACAAATAATCATCACTTAGACGAGGGGGAACCACCATGACCACCACTAAATCCATCCAAAAGATCACCTTACTAGGGGTCTTAACCGCAATGCAAATCATTTTAGGCAGTCTTTTGTCAATCCAATTTCTAACGACCAAGATTGCGTTTGCCTTTATTATCATTGCCATCACTGCCCGCCTTTTTTCGCCACTCGTCACGGCGGGTAGTAGCGCCTTGGCCTACTTTTTAGGGATGTTGTTATTTCCTAAGTTCACGTTTTTTCCGGGGTTTATTTTAACGGCCTTCTTAACGGGCTGGGCATTCGGCATTGCCTTTCAACACCGGACTTCTCTGCCACGCATTCTCATCGTTAACTTTATTGTGTTGTTTATCTTCAATCTATTCCTGAACAGCTTGTGGTTACATATGATGTACATGACGCCCTGGTCAGCACTGCTCACGACTCGTTTCATTCAAGAAGTGATTACTTTCGTGATTTACACCGTCGCCTTAGTCATGCTCTTTAAAATTCCAATCCTCAACCAGTTAACCAACCGTTTTCACGAAAATTAGCGCGGTTTTTAAAATTGGTCTAGTTATTAATTAACTTATTTTCCGATTTTATCATTACTAGTAAGCCGTGGTCGTTATTAAAATTAAGCTATGTCAGGTATTAACTAAATTATCTTCATAAAAGTCGCTACCCGGTTGTATTTGTCTTTAAATGGTCTAAAATTTAGGTATTCATGTGAGATGTTCTAACATGAAATCTAAATAAGAGGGTTTTGGCATGCGAATTGAAGAAGATTGTATTGGTAAATTATCAGTTGAAGATGACGCTTTATATGGTATCCATACGTTACGCGCAGTGACTAACTTTCCAATCAGCGCTGAACGACTTAATCCACTCATTATTCAAAGTCTCATCCAAATTAAAAAGGCGGCGGCCCAGGTCAATCATGTGGCGGGGACTTTGACTACCGAAAAACAACGGGCCATCGTCGCGGCGTGCAACGATCTGCTGTTAGGTCAACACGCTGACAGCTTTATTGTCCCCGCAATTCAAGGTGGCGCTGGGACTTCCGCGAATATGAATGTCAACGAAGTCATCGCCAACTTGGCAATGCGCCAAACACCGCACTTAGCATTATCGCCGAATGACGATGTTAACCAATCACAATCGACTAACGATACCTTCCCAACTGCCGGGAAAATGGCTTTATTAATTCAACTTCCGGGGCTGTTGCGAGCGGTAGCGCAACTGGTACAAACGTTACAAGTCAAAGCGACGACTTATCAAGATGCCATCAAAGTGGGCCGAACGCAATTACAAGATGCGGTGCCAACCACTTATGGTCGCAGCTTCAGCGCTTACCATCACTTATTCAAACGTGACTTAACCCGGCTACAAGTGGCCGGCAAAGCGCTTCGTAGCGTTAACTTAGGTGGCACGGCGATCGGTACCGGGGTGAATGCGACTCCTTATTATCAACAACACATCCTCACTGTCTTAAATCAAAATACTGGGCTAACCTTGCAGACCGCTCCCGATTTAATCGATGCCACGCAAAACTGTGATGCTTTCGTTGAATTTTCCAGTGCGATGAAGACCCTCGCCGTCAACTTATCCAAGTTCAGTAATGATCTACGCCTCTTAGCCAGCGGCCCGCAAGCTGGACTAGCTGAACTAAACTTACCAGCCCGGCAAGCCGGTTCATCGATCATGCCTGGTAAAGTCAATCCGGTCATTCCTGAAGTGGTCAACCAAGTTGCCTTTGAAGTTATGGGCCACGATACCACGGTCACGATGGCAGCCGAAGCCGGCCAACTGGAGCTAAACGCCTTTGAACCCATTATGTTGCGCGACCTCTTAGCTAGCGAACATGACTTGCAACAAGCGTTAATGACTTTAGTGCGTCACTGTCTGCGCGATTTAACAGTTAATACGGCCACTTGCGCAACTGCCGTTGAACAATCCGCTATCACGGCTACCGTTTTAACACCTTATTTAGGTTACATGGCAACTACTAAACTAATTCAGCGGGCTTTAGCTAATCATCAGTCCGTTAAGGCCCGGTTATTACAAGAAAAATTATTGCCCTCTGCCTTAATTAACGACTTGTTTACCCCCGCACATTTACTGGCACCCCGCCAAAACGGGACCCAAGTTCAACAAGCTTAAAAAGCGCTAAAAAGCAGCTTTCAGCACGTCTGAAAGTTGTTTTTTTATGACGGTTTATCGTCACGAAATTGTGATAAAATGTACTTGAAATTAATAAAAATAAATAAGTGACCACCGTGACATAATTTTCTTCATTTTCGCGAGTTTTCAGTTGTATTCTGACGAGAACAGTTTATAGTAGTTTCTGATAGGAACAGTTTATTAAAAATCATGTTGCGCGCGAACTTATACGTCAATCAAAATGAGAGGGTTAATAGTCATGCGGATCGAAGAAGATTGTATCGGTAAATTACCAGTTGATGACGAAGCATTATACGGCATTCATACGTTACGAGCGGTGGGTAACTTCCCCATTAGTCCGGAACGCATCAATCCATTAATCGTGCAAAGTTTAGTTCAAATCAAGAAAGCAGCGGCGGAAGTCAACCATGCCGCGGGTACCTTGGCCGGTGACAAGCGTCAAGCCATTATTGAAGCTTGTGATGCCTTATTAGATGGCGAACATGCGGATAGCTTCATTGTTCCCGCCATCCAAGGTGGCGCTGGTACCTCAGCTAATATGAACGTCAACGAAGTGGTGGCCCATTTAGCTGAACGTAACCACCCAGATTTAAAGATTTCCCCAAACGACGATGTCAACCAATCCCAATCGACGAACGACACTTTCCCAACCGCCGGTAAAATGGCACTCTTAGAACAATTACCAGCCTTGACTCGTGCTATCGAGCAAGTTATCGATACCTTGCAAGCTAAGGGCGAAGAATATGAACACACTCTAAAAGTTGGTCGAACCCAATTACAAGATGCTGTCCCAACGACTTATGGCCGTACTTTTGAAGCTTATGCTCACATGTTCCAACGTGATTTACGGCGAGTTAAACAAGCCGGTGAAACGTTGCGAACCGTTAACTTAGGTGGGACGGCCATCGGGACGGGGGTCAACGCGACCCCATATTACCAAGAACACGTCCTCGACGTATTGAACCGCAACTCCCAGTTGGACTTACACGCTGCCGAAGATTTAATCGACGCCACTCAAAATTGTGATCCATTCGTTGAATTTTCCGGTGCCATGAAGGCTTTAGCCGTTAATTTATCGAAATTCAGTAACGACTTACGCTTACTCGGTAGTGGGCCCCAAGATGGTTTAGCCGAATTGCACTTACCAGCACGTCAAGCCGGTTCATCCATTATGCCCGGTAAAGTTAACCCGGTCATTCCCGAAGTGGTTAACCAAGTGGCTTTTGAAGTCATCGGTCATGATACGACCGTCACGATGGCCGCTGAAGCGGGTCAATTGGAATTAAACGCCTTCGAACCAATTATGTTCCGCGACTTGTTGGCGAGTGAACGTTACTTACAACAAGCGATGCAAACGCTTGTCCGGCACTGCCTCCGTGACTTAACGGTTAACCAAAACGACTGTGCCACGGACGTTGAAAAATCAGCTATCACTGCCACCGTCTTGACGCCTTACTTGGGTTACATGGCGACAACTAAGCTGATCAAACGCGCCTTAGCCGACAAAGAATCCGTTAAAAAGTTATTGCTACAAGAAGAATTATTACCAGCTGATTTAGTTGAAAAACTCTTCTCACCAGCCAGCTTAACGCATCCGCGCGAACCTAAAGCCAAAGTCACGCAAGCTTAATTCAAACGCTATACGAAAAAACACCACTCGCGAGTGGTGTTTTTTTATACTACCAATTATTAATTAAGCGCAGCCACCATGCCGTCCAAAAAGTCGTTAGCTGTACCGACAAAGGCTTGCTGTGAGACTTTAAAGATTGGCGCTAATTCATCAGGATTTACCGATAAGACATATTTGGCGCCAGCGATACCTGCCAAATAGTCGTCATCGCCAGCAATCCCAATATTAATCAATACTTCGGGGGCCACGCTCAGTGTATTTTCCCCGACTTGTTGTTCCACGCTAAATTGTTCTAAATCAGTTAATGGTTTGGTGACCGCAATGGCCGCACCAATCCACTTTGCTAACTGCCGTGCTTGTAAAATAATCGCCGGTTCGATGGCCCCGCGTCCGAGGGCAATAATCCGTTTAGCCGTTGCGATACTGCCGACATTCACCGGCACTTCTTCCGTCAAATGTCGTTGCTTGACGACTCGATGCAAGTCAGACACCGCGATGCGTTGTGACATCGGTACTGGTTGAGCAACCGGTGCGGTGGGTTTGACCACTAATAAGTTCGCATAGTCTTCACGTATCGTTTCCGTATCGTTTGTAATTATTGGTATCGTTTGTAAATCGTTTTGTAAAGTTAATAAAGGTGACTGTGGCATGTAGGTCAACTCACCAAGCAACCGTTGGACATGTAATAATTGGCGCTGACTATATTGGCTGGCCAACAAGCTCGCTAAAGTCGCGGCTGGTTGCCAAGGCTGATGAGCATCGGCTTGTTGTGCCGCATCCAGGACCATCAGCGCCAAAGCGCGACGATACGCCGTTAACTCGGCTAATTGTGCTAACGTTGATGTGGCTGGTCGTGACAGTTGTGCAATGGCCTGTTGCGCATGCGTTAAAATACCGACCGTCACGGCTCCCATTAATAAGCGCCCGGTTGCCGCGGCCCGGGCAGCAATCGGGGCCCCTTGTTCCGCGTCACCAATTCGCTGGGCGGCCGTGACCGTCACGTCCGTTAATTGTAAGTCCGCAACGGAAAGGCCGTGTAGCCCAACGGTGGTCGTGCGGGAGCCGACTTGCACCCCCGCCATGCTCGTATCAACCATGAAAAAGCTCGTCGTCTTTGGGCTAGTCTGGGCACGCACTAAGTATTGCACCGCTTGGCCACCATTGATTATCCGCGTCTTAGTACCAGTTAGTTGCCAACCTTGTTCTGTAGCCCGCGCAATCACCGGTTTTTCTCCGTCTTGGTCCGCCAACGCCATCAGTTGGTCGCCTAATAAATAGTGTTGTTTTTGTGGCGCCGTCGCATAAGTTTGTAATTGGTCACTTACTTGCCACAAGCCCACTAAACTGGTTGCGACACTAGCTGAGCGTTGCGCCACGGCCATAATCGTTAAAATTTGTTGCACATAGCGGTCGGGTAATTCCTTAAACCCCAAGGCCGGAATTTGCTGTTGCGTGAGGGCATCCGCTAATTCTGGCGGGATGACCCCTGTTTGTTCAATTTGTGTCGCCACTGGCGCAATTTGTTGGTCACAAAAAGTCGTCAAGCGGTCCCACAAGGCTAATTGTTCAGCCGTTACGTTCAAGTCCATGCGGATTCCCCCTACGTCGTCTTAATAGGTCTAACTTACCACACTTTTTGTCACCACGCCGTTAAAAAAACGCGATAATGCATCAGCATCACCACGTTTTTCGCTTAATCCTTTGGTATTACAAAACCATTTTCCAATATGCCCATATAAACCTTGGCCCGTTCAACAATCCATTGCGCATCATCCATCGTTTTGATATCCGGATGTTGCCGCATATGCGCTTGAAACTCCGCAAAGATTTGATTGTAGACGCCCATAATTAGACCAATAATCTGTTCACGGTCCAACTCGGGGCGCAGCGGCATTTGATCAATCACATCGCTAATTAATTTTCGGCTAACTGCCATGGCACTGGCGTAGGTGGCATTCAGTTGAGCTTGCAAACTCGCCGGCAACTTACTGATCTCACCGTACGCCGCAATCATGACACTCATCTCATCCGGATGAGTTCGCCCGAATTCCGTTTTATAGCGCGTCCCTTGAACCACTAACGTCACTAAGTCTTGCGGTGTTTCAAACTGCGGATTAACGGTCGTCATAATCGTCTGCATCGCCTGTTGCACGGTAGCTAAATACAGTTGCTGCTTACTGCCATAGTAGTGAAACAACAGTCCTTTAGAAACCTGAGCTGCGGCCGCAATCGTCTCGGTTTTAGTGCCGGCATAGCCGTGAGTCGCAAACGCATGACAAGCCGCCTGCATAATGCGCGCCACTTTTTGTGGGTCTCGTGGTACTTCTTTGGTCGCCATCGCGACTCCTTTCCGCTATTGCGCCAAATCCCGACGCCGATAGCCAATACTTGCTATCGCTAATACTAGCACAGTTAGGCCGAGCAGCCACCAGTTTGTTGGCCAGTCGATAGCTTTCATCGGTACTTTATTGACCCAGCCAAGGGGCGTCAATTGCTTAGCCCATTTTGGCAAATCAATCAAACTGCCCAAATATAAGGAAAAGAAGCCGTAACAGACCCAGGCCCACGCCAGATAACGCCATTTTGGTACCCAACTAGCCAACCAACTCGTGACCGCAATCATTAGTAACATGGCCGGCGCATAGGCCAAGAAAACGTGCCAGTAAGTGATCCATTGAATTGGCTGGGTCATCATCGTGCGCCCGGTCACGTACATGCCCACTAAACCTGCCAAGAAAACGCCTAGACCACTGACTAATGCCCAGCCCGTATAGCTAGCCCACACGGCCCAACGTGACGTAGCAGTCGCATAGACTTGATGCAAATATCCTTTATTTTCATCACTGACCAATTTCAGCATGAGTTGAACAGCTGGAATTAAGGCGACCACCACAATCACAATCGCTAAAATAGCAATAAAGTTTTTCACGATGACCCGATTAGCCGCCGCTAAAGCTGAAGCGCCCAATAACTTTTTAATCATGGGGTTACTCTTGGCTAAATCACCAATCGTATTAAAAATTGAGCCGTACGACGCTCCTAAGGCCACGTTACCAATGACCCAAGCTAATAAGACTCCGCGTGACTGCCGCCACAATAAGCTGCCCGGCCCCCGCAACCATGGTGACGCCTGCTGACGGCCTTGTCGCGTGGCTAACCAGCCGGCTCCTAAATCACGGCGACTATTCAAGATTGCCGCTAACCCTAGAAAAACAAGTCCTAGTAAGAGGAAACACCCGACCGGCAACCAGTCATTGCGTTGATAAACACTCATTTTTTCAATCCAGCCGAATGGTACCCACCAAGTCAAATCGGGATTACTAACGTCGGTACTCATCCGGGCAATATACATGATGCCAAAAATGGCGTAGCTGAGCATTGTGGCCCCACTCGCATTATCCGCAAGTTGCGCTAAGGCGAGCGTCAGCATGCCAAAAAACCAGCCCAGTGCCGCTAACCCAACTGCGACCAACCAATTCCCCGTCGTATCCGCACCGGGCATTTTAGCCACTTGCAAGCCCAAGCCAAATAGCACACCAATTACCAAATTAACCCCGGTCAATTCCACAATTCCAGCTAATAGCGGCGCTAAACGCCCAACCGCATGTGCCCGAACCAATTCCAACAACCCATCATCTTCGTCCCCGCGGGTTGTTCCCACGGCCAACATAATATTCATGATGACCATCACGATGGCCATAAAGACCACCATTTCAGTTGCAAATATTTTGGCCGTGTTATACGGCGCTTTCGCGGTAAACGCCCCAAATAGCGAAACCATTGCGGGGGTCTTTAACGTCTTTACAATTGTATCAATGGCCGATTGGGTGCCGTAAATCCCATCAAACTTGGCCGCAATCGACGCAAAAAGGCCGGCTAAAACTAAAATCCAGATGAGTAATTTTTTACGATCACGTTTTAAATTCAGTCCAATTAATAGCCCGGTGCGTTTAAATAATTGCGTCATCGTCGTCACTTCCCATCAACGGTCCGCGCATCGTTTGGTTGCGCATAATACCGCATGAATAAGTCTTCCAACGTTGGTGGCGTGCTGGTCAACGTCACTAGTTGATGAGCCGTTAAATATTGCATCACCGCCGTCAATTGGTCCGCGTCAACTGCTAAATTAACGTGATTTTCGCCATGCTTGGCGGTTAAACCGTGTACTCCAGGTAAGGTCGCCAGCTCAGGGGTAGCTTGCTGCGTTTGCACATCAATCGTCGTTCGCGTCAAATGGCGCATTTCAGCTAACGTCCCCGTCTCAACCAAGGTACCTTCGCGAATAATCCCGATTCGGTCACACATTTTTTCAACTTCTGATAAGATATGACTCGAGAGCAATACGCTCTTGCCTTGTTGTTTAAGCACTAAAACTTCATCTTGGAAAGTTTGTTCATTCAATGGGTCCAACCCAGAAGTGGGTTCATCAAAAATATAAAAATCCGCATCTGTTGAAAAAGCCGCAATCAACGCCACTTTTTGGCGGTTGCCTTTCGAATAAGTCCGGGCCTTTTTACGAGGATCAAGTTCAAATTTTTTGATTAGCGCGTCAGTTTTAGCCGAATGACGTTCACCGTTCATCTTTAAAAAGAGATCAATGATTTCGCCACCGCTTAAATTTGGCCACAAATAAACGTCCCCTGGCACATACGCCAAGCGTTGATGGATGGCGACACTGTCTTGCCACACATCCTGCCCAAAAATCGTCGCACTGCCACCACTCGCCTTTAAAATTCCGAGTAAAACTCGAATCGTCGTCGATTTACCCGCACCATTGGGGCCGATAAATCCAAATACTTCACCCGGATAAATCGCAAAATCAATATCCTTTAATGCTTCAAATTTGCCAAACTTTTTTTGTAAATGATTAATTTTCAATAACGGTGCCGTTGTCGTCATGATGATTCCCCCTCGTATGGTCCTAGTTGCCGACTAGTCTCAACTTTTCTTAATTGCGGGCTAATCATAAGACTCATTGACTCGAAAGTCAATGACTAGCGAGTCAATTTAAATCAAAATAACTCACATCGCCTTAACACCGGGCTTGGTACCCCATTAACAAACTTAAAAAACCGACCGACAAAAAAGGCGGTTAGGCCCAAGAAATGACCCCAACCATCAAACTAAATTAGCCTGACACCATTATCATCCCAATAAATACGCTTGCTAGCAGCGGCAATAACCAACTTCAAGAAAGCACCGCAAAAAAAGGCTGCGAGGTAAGCATCACAGCCTTTTACGTTAACTATTAATAAATCGTTGGGACTAGGCCGCCATCCGCTCGAATGGCCGCACCTGAAAAACTACTAGCCAGCGGACTGGCGACAAAAACCACCAACCGGCCGATTTCTTCAGGCCGGATTAACCGTTGAATTTGTGATAACGGGCGGTGATTGACCATAAAATCATGTTCCCATTGGTCTTGTGGCAAATCTGAATCGGCATACATCTCAGTGATCATGTCCTTGACGCCTTCCGTCAACGTGGAACCAGGCATGACCGTATTCACGGTCACGTGCGTCCCTACCGTTAGCTTCGATAAGCTTTTCGCGAGTGATAAATTCATCGTTTTAGTCATCGAGTATTGGGGCATTTCACCGGATGGCATGATGGCTTCTTCGCTTGCAATGAAGATAATGCGCCCAAAATCATTCGCCAACATCGCCGGCAAGTAATGTTTAGCTAGGCGATTCCCTGCTAAAACATTCACTTGAAAGAAGTGTTCCCAAGTCGCGTCATCAATATCCGCATAGGCCATTGGACCAAAGATGCCCATGTTATTAACGAGCACATCGACGGTTGGCACTTGCTCAAATAAGACTTCGGCTTGGTCAGCATCACTAATATCAAATGGCGCCGCGATTGGCGTCGTATCCGGATAAGCGGCCGCAATTTCAGCCACGACTGCGTCAACGGTTGCCGCTTGTCGACCATTGATCACCACATCAGCGCCTTCTTGGGCAAATGATTCAGCAATCGCACGCCCAATGCCTTTCGTGGATCCCGTCACCAACACCCGTTTGTGTTCCACATTCATTTCCATATAATAATGGCCTCCGTTAAGTTAATTAGTCGCTTTATCTTAGCGACCTCGCTTGGGAAATTCAAGTAAAAGGACTAGCAATATTTCCCGGGAAATAGTTACCCCAAAAGGCAGATTGAGACATAATTCGAAAATTGGTGCCTGATGAAAGTTAACTTTCATCAGGCACCAATTTTATTTTTTATCATTTTCTTGTCGAAACGTGCACCAAGAGGCAGTTTGGCACACTCTATTTACCATGATATGTACGCGTTTTATTCCGCGCTTTGATTGGCATATTCTTCTAGCACTGGCATCACATAGCGTTGTTCCGCTTGCTTCCGAGCTAAAATTGCATCATCCATGTCCGCAAATTGTTGGTTTAAGACTAATCGGCCACGATACATCAACCGCGCCACCCATTTTTGTGAGCAGCGATCAAATGAAACGCCAATCACACCACTACGGTTACGACTGTTCGGTTTCAAACGATCAACGGATGTCCCTTGGTATAAGGGCAAGTTGTCGCTGCGGCCCATATTTTTCCGCGTTTTTGGATTTTCAAAAATGTTCTTCCGACTGACATCAGCGCGTAAACAGCCACAACTCTTCGTAATACCTTTACGGAGCCGGTAACTGTCGACCACCACTTGTCGTCCACACGAACATTGACACAACCAACGTGCGTTACCATTTGGCGCACTTTCCGCCCGTTCTACTACGGTTAATCGGCTAAAGGTCTCGCCTGTTAAATCTTTTAGTCGCATCAAAATCACCTCGATAATTTTTTGTGGTCCAATCAACGCGGCTGTACCCGGTACCAATTGAACTTAACTTATAATTTAAACTGATTTTATGAAAATACTGTGACGAATACCAAAATATTCATAGCATAATTTATTGATATTTTAATTTACCGAATAATACCATAAATTACAACACACATACCAGCTTTAGTCATTTAAAAGAATACTACTATTTTTATTTATTGTCACTTAATATTATTTAATTAATATACACAAAACGGCTAGCTGACAATCATTGTCAGCTAGCCGCTGTTAAGAATAACCCTTATTTAGATTAAATAAACCACCCGAGTGGCGCTAAGCCCAGCCAACTGACGACATTAATCTGCACCGTCTTAGGGATACATGGCTTAAGCGATTGCGCAATTTCGGCTTCTGACGCCAGCGTTTGCAAATCATACCAATACTCGCCTTTGTCGCTATGACCAACTAGATGCCACCGACCTAGACTGGCTAACGTCGGCGTTTCCGTGTCCAAATCCGTTAACATCGACGTTAAGAAGACATGCATTGTCGGCATCCACGCCCCGTCATAGTCCAAGGTATCCCGCCGTAATTTGACGATTTGCGTCTGGAGATTTTTGGCAACCTTGACAAACCGTAATACAGCCCAAATCATAAATAACAAGTATAAGAAGAATGCTAACGCACTATTGCCACTATCGTCATTAACCATGGCATACGCAGCCACGCCTAACCCCACGACGCCGACAAAAATCATGACATTGATGGTATTTAAGGCTTTATCACGCAAGTTTAAAGCGACCTGCAAGCGCATTTGCGGATCCCCTGGCGTAATCGGCGTTTTCATTAGCGCTGGCTCATCAGTCCCCGTGTAAACCACTTGGATATCGGGCTTTTGCACTTGCACCGTTGCCAAGACTT
The DNA here is from genome assembly GCF_000498955.2 of Lactiplantibacillus fabifermentans DSM 21115. Taxonomy (GTDB): domain Bacteria; phylum Bacillota; class Bacilli; order Lactobacillales; family Lactobacillaceae; genus Lactiplantibacillus; species Lactiplantibacillus fabifermentans. The sequence continues at coordinate 23,962 of NZ_AYGX02000032.1, forward strand.
GAAATAATTGCTGACCTTCCGTCATCGCCGTCGCCACTTCGGTCGGAACGTATTCGCTAAACAGGCGATACGTCTGATCCACTTTCTTAAAGTGATACCAATTCCCTTTAATCGCACTCAATAACCAGCCCCGACTCGCTTCGCGGTTCAACCACGCCAGCTCTTGAGCCGAGCCTTTAATTAAAAACCGATAACGCATCATAATATCGCTTCCCCAATTAACTTAATTAACTAACTTATAAATAACCGATGGGCCCTAAGCCTAAGAAACTCAAGACATTCACCTTAACATCTGGGCCGACTACGCTTTGTAGCGTTTGCTTAATTTCGTCCAAACTAGATAGCGTTTGTAAGTCATACCAATACGTGCCTTTTTGGTCATGCCCGACTAGTTGCCAGCGTCCCATGCTCTTCAATTGCGGGTCCTCTAAGTTCAAATCAGCCGGCAAATGTTCAAAAAACACGTGCTGCGTCGGTAACCAAGCATCGTCGTAATACTGAGTTTTGACGCGTAAATCATCAGCAACATGATGAATTTTAGTAGCCTTCAGCAAAAAATACGCGCCCCACATCAGCCACAGCGTTAGATAGGTATCGGTAAACCACTCGGGTAAATTATCTTGGCTGACAAAAGTAGCGGCGACAATTAACAACAGGCCACTGAATAAGACAACGTTCATCATATTCAAAAAGTGACCGCGCATCGCCGTCGCAATATTTAATTCCATCATTAAATCACCGTGGCGCCGCACCTGCACTTGTTGTAGCGCGGGTTGGGTACTCCCGGTGTAAATAACTTTGATGGCCGGATTAGCTAATTCGGCCGTCGCTAATTGTTCAAATGGGGCACTCGCCGCGGGTACTTCAGCCGCAACGGCCAACGTCACATATTCACTAAAAATACGGTATTTTTGGTCAGTCGCCTTAAATTGATAGCAACTGCCCCGGACCCCAGTCAACAACCAGCCCCGCGCTGCTTGTTGATTGAGCCACGTTAATTCTTGTTCAGACCCTTTAATAAAAGTATGCCAACGCCGCATACGATCACTTCCCCAAAGTATCAACCGGTGTTCCCGCACCGGCCAACGCGTTATAGTTGTTCCGCTTCAATGATGCCGCTCAATAGCCGCAGCCGATCCCGTTCAGCCACCAAAACGGACTCACCACTCCCTGTGATTTCATACGTGTGGACGTCATTTTCGTCGACCCGTTCCGTCATTAAGTAGTCCTTGGTCATCGCATGCAAATTCGTAAATAGCGTCCCCAACCCTAATTGGAGCTTATTGTGCGTTAATTCAGCAATTTTTGCCGGAATATCCTCACTCTTAATGGGCTTACGAACTGCCACTAGCGTTAAAAACGCCGCCTCAGTCATCGGTTCATACTTATCAATTAGTCGTTGATAAAAATTCTCAGCCATCCTAAATCCCCCTTTTGGCAACCGTAAAGAAAGCGTTTACCTATTTGACTTTGATTATGACCCACTTAGTTATTAAATGCAAACTAGGCCTGGTCGTGAGGCCCCGCCTGCCAGCTTATCTGGCCCATTAGCCAGATAAGTAATGCTAACCCATTAACGAGCCCCACGGCCATCAGCCAACCTGACCAACTCGCATAGATCACCCAAGCCAGCCAACTGCCACCAACTAAAGTAATTAGTGGTAGGCCGATGAGTACCCAGGGTGTGGAACCATGGTGGCCCAGCCACTGTTGCCCCATTAATAATCCCACAAAAATACCAAACGTCATCCAATCCGTCATCTGCTCGTCCCCTTTATTATTCGAACTTAATTTTAAGGACGCTGACCGTAAAAAAACAAGCAAGCGTTCGTTTACATTGCACATGTAAACGAACACTTGCTTAATGAACTTGGACGTCCGCGACGACCGTACTACTTTCAAACGGAAAATGAGATTCGGATAATTCAAACGGCGTGCCATCATCGATATAACTTACCTGATTAATGACCAATACGGGATCATTCAAAGTCGCGCCCATCGCTTCCACGTCATCGGCAGTCGCTTTAGCGGCCGAAATGATCCGATGGGAACCAGCCAACGACATGCCCCGTTCTTTTTCTAAATAGCCATAGATTGACCCTAAAAGCACTTGTTTAGTTAACGTCACGATACTCGTCGGCATAATCGTATGCTCATACGCCCAAACTTTTCCCTCAACATAGCGGGTTCGGCGAATGACGTAGACCGGGTCCATCGCGTCAATCATGAGTTGCTCAGCTTCTTCGGCGGTGGGTAAGCGGGCTTGTAATTCTAAGACTTTACTCGTTACTTTTTTGCCTTGATTAGTCCGGGTCGTCCCAAGCGGGCGGTCAACTTGCGTTTCTTGTTGCTGATTGGCCAAACCAAAGTCTTTGCGGACAAACGTCCCGGCACCGCGTTTAGAATAGACCATTCCTTCAATAATCAATAACTGAATCGCTTTGTGAATCGTAATCCGGGTCGTATCAAAGGTCGTTGCGAGTTTGTTTTGATCGGGCATTAATTCTCCCGGGGCATATTTCCCCGATTTGATAGCTTGACGTAAACTGTCTGCGATCACTTCGTACTTGTAAACCAAATTGTTCACATTCTTTCTTTAATAACGATATATTTATGATGTTTATCCCATTCTATAACGAACCTCATTGATTTGTATATACTTTTTAAATTAAAAGTAATTTTAACCGCATTAAGACATATTTTTTCCCGTCGCCGCCAATACCCGCTATAATAACAGTACCTTTTCAGAAAACTGAGGTGATATTTTATGGAAGTCCACTCAATCAAGCTCGACCAAGAAGCCGTGATTTATACGGCTGCCATGAAAGCCCTCGCTGGATTCAAGCCGGAAATCGACGTTGATTTCTCCAAGCTGTCAAATCAAGCGGAGGCCCAAGTACTCGCCCAACAAACGGCGGCCCAGTTGGCGCAACTCCTCGAGCCGTTACTCGAACAAGGTTATGCGAAAGCCATTTCTAAAGGTCAATTAGCCGAATGGGGCGCTTACTACATGGCCCACAAGCAACAAAAATCAGGTTAGAGGCAAATTATCCCCATGTAACCGGCTACATACGTTCGGTTTTACTTGCGCCGTTACCATGATAGGCGTATGCTTTAATAAGTTAAATTCAGATGAGAAAAAGCTGTGACAAGATGAGTAGGCGAACGGTCGTCCAAAGAGAGTCGCGCGTGGTGCAAAGCGATGACGATTACCGTTGAAGATGGTCTTGAAGAAGCTACTGACGTCATATATTGATTGGCGTTAGTCGGAGCGATTCGTTACGATCACGAGAAGTCCTCACGGGGAAAATCTAGGTGGTAACACGCAAAACGCGTCCTTGAAAGCAATTGCTTTCGGGCGCGTTTTTTTGTTAGCTAACGCCCATCTGACCCTAGCCATTATCTATTTAAGGAGTGTTTTTTACCATGCAAAACAAGCAATCATCGTCTATTCGCACCGTTGTCGCCACCGGGATTGGGGCGGCAGTTATCTTTGTCCTAATGAAGTTCGTCGCGATTCCTACGGGGGTGCCAAATACTCAGTTCAACGTTGCCGAAGGGTTTCTCGCTTTATTAGGCGCCATCTTTGGCCCCGTGGCAGCTGGCTTAGCAGTCTTCATCGGTCACGCCTTAAATGACTTCGTAACTTATGGTTCACCTTGGTGGACATGGGTCGTTGTCGATGGTTTAATTGGCGTTGCCTTTGGGTTTGCCAAAAATCGGCTCAAAATTGAAGACGGCGTCCTCGGTGTCGGTAAGTTAGTCTGGTTCAACTTATACCAAATCGTCGTCAACTTCATCGGTTGGGTGCTTTTAGCGCCAATGGGTGATATCATTATTTATCACGAACCAAATACCAAAGTTTTCCTCCAAGGGATCGTCACTTGGCTCGTTAACTCTGCTTCCGTCGCCATCATCGGGACGATTTTATTAGTGTTATACGCGCGGACTCGGACCCAACGTGGGAGCTTAAAAAAGGAACGTTAAGATATGACTGCACCGCTGATTAGCTTTAAAGATTTTTCATTTCAATATAATAGTCAAACTGAACCAACGTTACGGCATTTAAACTTAGACATCTACCCCGGTGAAAAAGTTTTGATTGCCGGGCCATCTGGTTCAGGTAAGTCTACTTTGGGGCGCTGCTTAAACGGCTTAATTCCCCAATCGTATCCCGGTAAACTGACCGGGCAAGCCGTCATCAACGGCCACGATATTAGTCACAGCTCCATTTTTGAACTATCCATGGACGTTGGGACCGTCTTACAAGATCCCGACAGTCAGTTCGTCGGCTTAACCGTCGTCGAAGACATGGCCTTTTCACTCGAGAATGATCAACAGACCCAGCCGGCCATGCAACAAGCCACGGCCAAATGGGCCCAAACATTAGATTTAAATCAACTACTCACACACCGCCCCCAAGAATTGTCGGGTGGGCAAAAGCAACGCGTCTCGATGGCCGGTGTGCTCATTGATAATAGTAAGATTTTATTATTCGATGAACCGCTAGCTAGTCTGGACCCTGCTTCCGGTAAAGCGTCGATGGCCCTCATCGACCAACTGACGCATACCGAAGACTTGACCGTCGTCATTATCGAACATCGAATTGAAGATGTGTTACAACAACCCATCGACCGCTTGATTGTCATGCAAGACGGGGCCATCGTGGCTAACGACCGGCCAGAAACCATCTTGCGGCAGTCGCTGATGGCCCAATTAGGCTTACGCGAACCGTTATACTTGTCAGCGCTCAAATTAGCTGGCGTCGACTTAGATGATTGTACCCATCTCGACTCCTTAGCCGCGTTGACGGTACCTAATCTGACCACGACCTTACAACAATGGACGGCCGGCGTGACGCTTAACACGCCCACCGTTCATGCCGACCCGCTATTGCAAATTACGGATTTAAATTTCGGTTATAGTCCGGATAAACCAATCATTAAAGACTTATCCGTCACCTTAAATCGCGGTGAAATGATTAGTCTCGTTGGCCAAAATGGGACGGGCAAATCAACTTTGAGTAACTTGATTACTGGCTTTTTGACCCCGCAAAGTGGGGCCTTAACGTTCAACGGGAAATCATTAGCGGACCAATCAGTCAAAGAACGGGCTGACCACATCGGCTATATTTTGCAAGACCCAAATCAGATGTTGTCTAAGACCTTGATTTATGATGAAGTCGCCGCGGGCTTGACCTTACGTGGCGTGGCCGCTGACGAGATTGAGGAACGGGTCTTAGCGACATTGAAAGTTTGTGGCCTGTATGAATTTCGGCACTGGCCCATCTCAGCACTCAGCTTCGGTCAAAAGAAGCGCGTGACGATTGCCGCCATCCTAGTCTTGCGCCCGGAAATGATTATTTTAGATGAACCGACGGCCGGCCAAGATTTACAACATTATACCGAAATGATGAACTTTTTAACGCAGCTTAACCGCGACCAGGCCATTACGATTATGCTCATCACGCACGATATGCACTTAATGTTGGAATATACCGACCGGACCATTGTCCTCGGCGGTGGCAATATCCTCATGGATGCCGCCCCGGCCGACGTTTTAACGAACGAAACGATTATTGACCAAGCATCCTTAGCTAAAACGAGTCTATACACGTTAGCAGAACAACATCAGTTGAATCCGACCGAATTCGTGGCGAAGTTCGTTCAAGCAGAACGGGAGGCCCGCTAATGAATAATCAACTGTTAATTGGTTACGACGACCGCCACACCTTTTTGAACCGCTTGAGTGGGAGTACCAAACTATTGTGCTTCGTCGGCCTGTCGATTATTGGGATGATGACTTATGATACGCGCTATTTGATCGGTATCATGATCTTTTCACTGATTGTCTTCCACTTTTCTAAAATTAAGTACCGCGATGTCAAATTCGTGGTCAACGTGATTATTGGATTTTCCGTCCTCAACTTAGTAATGGTCTACGTCTTTGCGCCGCACTATGGCGTGTCGATTTATGGGACCGAACATTTATTGCTCGGCAGTGCTAACCATTACTTTAATTTGACGACGGAACAACTCTTTTACGAATTCAATTTACTATTAAAGTATACGTTTGCGGTACCGCTAGCGTTAATTTTCTTAATGACGACTAACCCGAGTGAATTTGCCGCCAGTTTGAACAAAATCGGGATTTCATATCGCGTCAGCTACTCGGTGGCGATTGCCTTACGTTATATTCCCGATGTTCAAAATGATTACCGCACCATTAGCTTAGCGCAACAAGCGCGGGGCTTTGAAATGTCCAAAAAGGCCAACTTCATGACCCGGATTCGCGGGGGTGTCCAAATTTTACTACCACTAATCTTTTCTAGTCTCGATCGCATCGAAGTGATTAGCCAAGCGATGGAATTACGACGCTTTGGTAAAGGTAAAAAGCGCACTTGGTATATGGCCCAAAAATTCCAGCGCAACGACTACTTAGCATTGGCGATAGTCGCTCTGCTGATTATTATTGGCATTGCGTTGTTCAAAGTTAACGGCGGCCGCTTCTGGAATCCGTTTAAAATATAGACCAATCACGAAACAAACACGCTAATCCACTAAAATTAGCGTGTTTTTGTTTACAACCAATTAGGATGTTCGATTTTTACAGTCGATAACGGCAGCGCTTACACCATTTTTATATGCTCATTTTTATAAAAGACTATACAAATAATAATAAAAGGATTGTTTTTAATACCGATTGCGTTTATACTAGTAAGCGTTAACAGGAAAGCGCTTCCCAATACATTATTTTTGTAAGGAGGAACATATGACAGTGACACGCAAAATGCCAAAAGATTTTTTCTGGGGTAATTCCGTCTCCAGTATGCAAACTGAAGGGGCTTGGAATATTGATGGGAAGGGGTTGTCCGTCTACGATGTGCGCCCCGCAACTGAACAGACTTCTGATTGGCATGACGCCATCGACGAATATCACCGTTATGACGAAGATTTAGACTTGATGCAAGCGATGCATATGAATATGTACCGCATTCAAGTGTCTTGGTCGCGGGTCATTCCTGATGGTGACGGCGAAATTAACGAAGCCGGCTTGGCCTTTTACGACCGTTTAGTCGACGGCATGTTAAAACGCGGCATCACCCCGATGATTTGTTTATATCATTTTGATATGCCGCTAGCGTTAGCTAAAAATGAAAACGGGTTCATGTCTCGCCACACCGTTGATGCATTTGTTCGTTTCGGCAAAATCGTCATCGACCATTTTGCGGATCGCGTTAAATACTGGATTACCTTTAACGAACATAATTTATATTTCACTGACGAAGTTTTTAATATTTCCGGTTATACCCAAGGTGCCAAAACCGTTGATGATTTATACACGATTTTCCACCATACCATGTTAGCGCACGCCCAATTAGACGCCTACGTTCATGGCAAGTATGCCGATGTTAAGTTCGGTGGCATGGTCGCGGCGACGCCGGTTTACCCAGCAACGTCTAAACCTAACGACGTCTTAGCAGCCCAACAAATTGATCAGTTCTTATACCAAAATTTAAACGAAGCTTTCGTGCAAGGTCACTATGATCATCAAGTGCTCACTTATATTAAGGATCACGACATTGATTACGACCACCAAGCCGGTGACGACGAAATTCTCGCCGGGATGCACGCCGACTTCTTATCATTCAGCTATTATCAAACAACGACGATCAATGCGGACAAGCTCCCAGCAGACGAAATGGCACCGAACTACTACTTGAACTACGGCGGTGAAGCGAACCGGTTCCTGGCAACCAACGAATGGGGTTGGGCCATTGACCCCACCGGTTTCCGGACGTTGATTACCGACTTATATAACCGTTACCAAGTTCCCGTCTTTCCAATTGAAAATGGGATTGGGATTCGCGAACACTGGGACGGCGAACACCAAATCGAAGATGATTTACGGATTCAATACCACGCCGAACATATCAAAGCGATGAAGGATGCCATGTTTATCGATGGCGCCAAGGTCTTAGGTTACCTTGGCTGGGGATTAATCGATATTCCAAGCTCGCATGCCGACATCGAAAAACGTTACGGGATGGTTTATGTCAATCGCAGTAACCATGACTTAAAGGACTTAAAACGGGTGCCTAAGAAGTCGTTCTACTGGTTACAAACAGTCTTATCAAAAAATGGAGATGAATTATAATGGACAATACTAATAGCGGGAATGCCTTTAGCAACTTCATTAATAACAAAGTATTACCACCGATTATGAAATTCGTTAACACGAAACCGGTGAAAGCTTTACAAGATGGGATGGTTTACGCCCTCCCCTTCATCATTATCGGGTCAGTGTTCTTAATCTTATCAAACATTCCGATTGCCTCAGTCGCCGCGGCTGTAAAAGCTTCCGGCTGGTCGGCATTCTTTAACCAAGCTTATACCGTTACTTTTGGGATCATGTCATTGTGGGCCGCCGTTGGGATCGCCTACGTGTATGTCCGCAATGAAGGCTATGAAGCGTTACCTGCTGGATTAACTTCCATGGCGACCTTCTTACTCTTACAAACTTTGAACATCGCTAACCCACTCGTGGCAACGATGGGCAAAGCCGGTACTGGGATTACGAACGCCGCTGGTAAAGTGGTCATGTCGGGTGCCGATGTTTCATCAAATATCGACAAATTACCAAGTGCTTTACGGGCCTTTGTTGAATCACCAGTCACTGGGGTTATCAACATTACTTGGCTAGGTGGTCAAGGGATGGTTGCCGCGATCTTAGTTGGGATTCTCGTTGGTTGGGCTTACTCTTCAATGATTCGCGCCGGCTGGAAGATTACCTTGCCAGAACAAGTGCCATCAAGTGTTGCTAACCAATTTACCGCGATGATTCCTGCCGGGGTTATCTTGACTGGTTCAATGCTCATTTACGCCGCTTTCAGCGCTTTAGGCAATACCGATGTTTTGCAATTTATCTATAAAGTTTTACAAACCCCATTACAAGGGTTATCAGATTCTTTAGGTGGCGCCTTAGTCATCGCCTTCTTAGTACCATTCTTCTGGTTCTTTGGGGTCCATGGTGGGTTAATCATGGGAGCCATCACCAGTGGGTTGTTAATTCCTAACACTTTCGATAACGCCGCTTTGTACCATGCCGGCAAATTGACGGTTGCTAACGGTGCCCACATTGTTACGAACGAATTTTACAACAACTTCATTAACTTAACTGGTTCCGGGATTACGATCGGGTTAGTTATCTTTACGTTGTTTGCCGCTAAATCAGTACAATTCAAGACCATTGGGAAGATTGAATTAGTTCCAGCGCTCTTTAACATTAACGAACCATTCTTGTTCGGGTTACCAATCGTTATGAACCCATTCTTAGCGATTCCATTCTTCTTAACACCCGTTATCGTAGCGTTATCAACTTACTTGGTCATTTACTTTGGGATTGTACCACCGCTCAACGGGTTCGCCGCACCATGGACGACACCGGCGATTATTTCCGGGTTCCTAATTGGTGGTTGGAAGATGGCCATCTGGCAAACAATTACGTTGATTATGTCCGTTGGGATTTACTTCCCATTTGCTAAGAAGTACGATGCCGTCCTAACGAAGCAAGAAGCTGAAAAAGAAGCCGCTGAAGCAGCTGGCGACACGGCAACGAACTAGGTTTAGTTGAAAGGATCCAAGTATCATGGCTGAAAAAACAATTATGTTAGCCTGCTCCGCAGGGATGTCAACGTCGCTACTAGTTTCAAAAATGCAAGCGGCCGCTAAAGCCGATGGTGTCGATTATCATATCTTCGCCACCGCCGCTTCCGATATCGACCATCAATTAAACAGCGAGAATCATCCCGATGTTTTGTTGCTCGGCCCCCAAATCGGTTATATGGCTGCTGATATTAAAAAGAAGACCGATGCCGCTGGAATTCCAATGGCACCAATCAACATGCAAGATTACGGCATGATGAACGGCGAAAACGTCCTCACCACCGCTGAAAAATTAATGGGCGATAAGTAACCGCCCTAACTTAAAAAGGTCCGAACAAGCTAACCAGCGCAGTTAGCTTGCTCGGACCTTTTGTTACTACTGATTAGTTGCCGCTTCCGGTCAGCAGTAATACAGCCGCGGTGGCGACCGGAATTGCTACGGACTCACAACGACAATTAAGCATTCACCGATATTGGGAACGCCCAGCCAGCCCTTCTTCTTATTATTTTAGTAGCCACTGTAATTGTTTCAAAGCGGCCTGATGATCCGTTGCGCTGTGTTGCGCGACGTAGTAATAGTTCAATGTTTCGAGCATCACCGCTTGCTGGGTGGCCGGTAATTGATACATCGTTTCAAAACGCGCCGTCAATGCGGTGGCATCAGCACTAGCAGCCACTTCGCGGTCACAGAACGTCCGTAACTCACGTTTGGTCAGTCGTTGCCGGGGCACAGGTTTTAAAGCGGGTTGAGCTTTTAATCGCCGGGCCAGTTTTTGTTGCATCGTCGCCGTCGCATGTTGTTGTAACCAGGCAGTAATCGTATCAGGCGTCGTTTGTTGCGCAAGCTGTTCAAACCAGGCCAATGACAAGGCATGTCCCCAACGCGTGGATAACAGCCGCTCCCAATCCGTGCGCTGGGTGGCCGCTTGATGATAGTCCCAACCCCAACAACTATTAAAAATATCGTCGTAAAAACGGGTCGTTTGCCGTTGGTCAAGTGCTTTTGTGACTTGATTTAGGTCAGCCACAAAATCACGATTGAGCATCGCTAACCGGCGCACTTGAATTTGGCCGGTTTGGGTATATTCAGTCACCATTAAGCCAAATTGGTACGCGTTCACTAATGGCCGGCTTGTCTGGGGGGCTTTTAACGCACTGAAGGCGGACTTAGCTGCCGCACGGTCGGGCCGGGTCACAATAATATCCGCCAACCGCCGTAAATACTGCCGATAAGCAGGACTTGTACGTAATTCATCGGCCGCTGATTGCACAGCTTGTTGCGCGGTCTGTTGTCGGTGATGTTGTACGGCGGTTTGTTGCTTAATTTCAGCTGCCTGCTTAGCTGCAATCACATCGGCTTCCACCTGAACTAACGCTTGATACGTCGTTAAGCTCGGCTGTAACTCGTGTAAGGGTAACTGTTTCGTTTTACGTTTCAAATACGTCGTTACCGTCTGACTCGTCTGTTGACGAACTTGGCGCGCTTGTGGCTGTTGCGCTCCGGGTAGCTCTGGGAACCATGGTTGCTTGAACATAATCGTTGGGACGGTCGGAACTTTAGCCGTCAACGTTTGATATTGCGCCACCGCATAGAAATTATCTTCGGTCGTAATCACCATTAAATAGCGGGTTTCCGCGTTCATAAACTTCTTCACACATTCGGAACCCACGACGATTTCTTGATGGTTATGTTTATTTTGGACGTGATATTCATAGCGGACCGGCTTATGGCATAACTCACAATGCGACCACTGTTGCCGACTATCACTAGGATTGATGCCGTATGGTAAGGTGGCTAACAATTGCCATTCATGACTGCAAGTCGTTAACCAGTCGGCATGATCGTGCATAATCAAGTTCCGCACCGTATCTAACAAGAAATCGCTATCCGCCTTAATCGTCACGTGTTCGCGTAATAAGCGACTAATTTGATTCAGTGAGGTCGCCCGCCGCGCCCGTTCACTTAAAATAAAGAACCGGTTTTCAGCCGGCGTAATTAAAGTCGTTGCTGCTGGCAAATTGTCAGCCCCTTTCGTTTAAAAAATACCTTTCTAGCATAGCACATATGTTCGCATTTTCGACATTTTTTGTCACCGGCTGACTAATATTTATGTACAAATTAGCAATCTAATAGTTCATGTTAATCCACGGTAACAGGAACATGTCAAATGTAAAATTCGTAATCAAATCGTTAATTAGCCATCAATTCAACCGGCACTATTTTGGCTAAAAAATGCACCATTTTTGCGTCAACCACTAATAAAGGTGCTAAACTATCTTCGTATCAAAGAAAGGTTTAACAACCTAAGGGGGATTATTGATATGAAAAAATTTAATACTGTTTTAGCAACTTTAGCTTTAGCATTACCAATGGCGGTCACCCCATTAGCACCAGCAGCAACTTTGCTCGCTAACGCCGCAACGACTAAAAAGGCCGCCACTTTAACTGGGACGGTCTCCAAAGCTAAAACATTAAAGAAGACTGATGTGCACGTTGATAAGAAGACTGCCACCGAAAATATCAGTTTCAGAGCAGATAGCAACGCTGCCACCGTCAGTGCACGTGCGACTAAGTTAGTGCCGAAGACGACTTACAAAGCCATCCATTCGGTCGCTTTCACCAGTCATCACAAGACTACCACTTACTACGAATTGACCAATACTAAGGGCGACTTCATCGGCTGGGCCCCCGCTAGCAAATTAGCTAAGGGTGCCGATACTGCCAAGAAGGCTACTGCTAAAAAAGCAACCGTCACGAAGGCGACTGCCAAAAAAGCAGCTACTAAGAAAGCGACTGCTAAGAAAGCGACTGCTAAGAAAGCGACCGCTAAGAAAGCAACCGCTAAGAAAACAACTAAGCGGACCACTAAAAAAGCAGTTAAAAAATTAACGACTAAAAAAGGCACTAAGAAGACCGCCAACAAACCGACGAAATTCTTAGCAGCTGGCAAAGCCACGACTATCAAGAAAGCCTACACTGCTAAAAAGGCAGGAACCGTTTATCACCTTTCATTTTCCGCTGATCAAGGTTCCGCAACCGCCGTTAAGACTGGGACGTTGAAGACTGGTCGGCATTACACCGCGATTCGTGCTTGGAATGCCAAGACCAGCGCTAAGGCGAGCGCTCACAACTACGTTTACCTTGAAGGCAATGGCTGGACCGCTACTGGCAACCTCAAAGCAACCAAATAGCTTTTGTCCCACATTTCGGCCATAAATATTCGGAGATACAAAAAAGAGTTTGGAATTTTATCCCAAACTCTTTTTTGTGCCCACAATTAATGACTAATCAAACATTTTCTTGGTTGCTTTCAACAAGGTCTTTGGATCCTTGTCATAACGTGGTGTCTTAACCAAGTTATCCATTGGTACCCCAGCGAAGTGATATGCAGCGATTTCACCAGAACGAACCGCACTTTGTTCCGTGAAGATCATTTGGTAAGGTTGTTCTGCAAATTCACCCGTGAAGGCTAAGTTAGTTGAATGCTTTGGTAAGACTTCTGGCCGGTCGGTCTTCGCCCGGTTGTTGAACAAGGCGGAAGCATATGGCATGTAAACTGGGATATTGTTAATAATACTATCTAAGATTTCCTTTTCCTTATCCTTGATATTACCAGGACCAGGATCAACCTTGGATAATTGCCCAATTAATTCTTGCGCCATTTCCTTACCAGTCATCTTAATGTATGGCTTGTGAACGAACTCACCTTGACGCCGTGGATATAAGAAGTAGCCCCAAAGAACGGTTTCGTTAGGATTTTGCGTGGTGAAATGTGGTTGATGGTGAACCACGATCGACATGTTAACATCCTTTTGATTCAACGACGTGATTGGCGTGGTTGATAAGAAGGAGTTCAAGGCGTTCCCTGGTTCTTGGGTAGTAATCCGCACGATTTCGTTTAAGAACAAGTGGTCCTTAGTCGTCAACGTGAAGCTGACCCATTCACTCGCATTCCGATCGTTGAAGAATTTGTCCGGCGTCCCTAAGTTGTAGAAACGTTCCGTGGCTTTCTTCCAAAGCGCCGCACTGATCCCATATTCCATGTTTTCTGGTGCTGGCGTGTTGTAATCACCCATTGTTGCGGAGTCGGTAATTGACCCGTTAGTAAAGATTACAGCAGTGTCTTCATCGACTTCAACTTCTTGAGTTTCGCCGGATTCAACGTCTTTAACGACTAAACCAGTAACGGTGATTTCGTCTTGCATGGCGGTGTCTTTAAACTTCCAGTCTTCAACGATCTTGTTGTCGATGAAAGTGACATTTTGGCCTTGTAAGTACTTGATCAATGGTTCAATCATACTTTCAAATTGGTTGTAGCGGGTCCGGTTAACCCCAACTAAATGTTCAATTTGGGTGAATTCATAAATCATTTGATGCATGTAACGCCGGAGTTCTTGCGCTGAGCTTTGAACCCGGAACGCGAAGGTGGTTTCCCACATGTACCAGAAGTTTGTTTGGAACATGTGTGGATCATCCTTGAAGTAGTCGGCAATCGTTACGTTGTCGAGTTTTTCTTCTTCGTTGTCAGGCATCATAATTAATTTTGTTAATAAAGCGCGGTCCTTGTTATTAAAACCAAGCTTACCGGCATTGATAATCCCTTTGCCACCTTGCAATAACCGCGCTTTGTCAAAGGTCCGATGCTTCGAGTCGAAGTCGCGGGTATCTTCAGCCGCGGTCATGCCAGGTTCCGTTGTTGATGGGATCCGGTCAAGTAATTCCATTAAATCGACATAGGTCCGATAGTTCAACATCCGGCCACCCCGAGCAACATACCCGGTCGTGTTTTCCATTGGATGGTTCTTGTTCCAATATTCGTTCGTGAAATCGGTTGTTGAGCCACCATCGTTGGCCCCATGCATATCTACGCCATAGAAGGTAATATCCTTACCGTCCCAATGGCCATCTTGAATCAAATACACTGCTGCGGCCATGTTTGATAGCCCAGCACCAATCATAATTGCTTTACTTTTAACCATAAATAACGCCCCCAAAAATTAGGATTTGATAACGCTTACAGGTACATTATACAACTTGGATACCGCTTGTCTAGTTTGAACTGAAAAAATTTATTTATTTTCATAAAAACCTTGATAGCGACGGTCTTTTACCCTGATAAAGATTTTAATAAAAAACCGTTACCTGACCAATCTTCTAGTATAATAAGGCTATTAGGAGTGATTCATGATGACACCTTATTTAATTTGTTCTGATATCGATGGGACGTTAATGATCAACCATACGACCTTAACGCCAACCACCCAACAAGTTTTACAAGCTGTAATGGCACAAGGACATCAATTTTACATTGCCAGTGGGCGGATGTTGCCGTTAGCCCGGTATGCCGCCCAACAAATTGGGGGACCGGTAAAAATTATCGCAGCCAACGGGGCCACCTTTGAACAAGGTTCAAAATTGGTCACGAGCCACTTAACTGCCGACCAATTAGACTTAATTTACGAAACCGTCCTTAGCAATAACTGCAAAGTTTTCTTCTTTGAAACTTGTCGCTTATACTACACGGGCGACCAAGCCCCTTATCAAGATGACGCAGCGCAGGCGAATGTCATTGACATGCCCGATTTAAACGCCATGCCATTGATTGGCCCTGAATTTTTACCCAATCTAGCTGGTCATGTCACCAATGCGATTGCTTACGGCGATGCGGCCAACTTAGCTTTAATTCGCAACACGTTAGCGCAACAAACCACTTTAAATTTATCCAGTTCTAATGACAACAACTTAGAAATCATTCCCCAAGGCGTCGATAAAGCGACAGCTATCACGGCGATTCAACAAGCCAGTGGCATTGACCAAGCCCATACTATCGTCTTTGGCGACGGCCTCAACGACTTAGGAATGTTCAAAGTCGCCGGCCACAGCGTTGCGATGGGCAATGCCGCTAATATTGTCAAAGAGGCTGCGACTGACGTGACCTTACCGAATACGGAAGATGGTGTCGCTAAGTTCTTACAAGACTTCTTTAATGTAACCGTTTAGCATCATAATTGCTACGATTCACGTGCGGGTCAAAATTGTTTAAGCAAGCCTTAAACAATTTTGACTTTTTTTATGGATTTGTCAGGCACCGCCGATCCGCGTTAAGATGAACCAGAACATTTTAGAGAGGAATTGATGATTCGTTTTGCAACCCGCTAGTTCCAGTTCTAACACTTTACCCGTCCGTATCGGCGCACTGATTTTTAGCCTCGTCTTAAACGCGTGCGGTAATTCATTATGTATTACTTCCAATGTCGGCAGCGGCATCTGGACGGCCGCCGCGGTTAATATGCACGCGGCCTTGGGCTTGGATGTCGGTTTATTACTATTTATCGTCGGCCTAATCAATGCTGTGACCAATCAAATCCTGATTCGTCGCATCGACGTACCGCGTTTCGTCGGCGAAATCATCTTCGTGCTATTTTTCAGCTATTTCGTAGACATTTTCACCGCGGCGTTCACGCTAATCGGGATTCCGAAATTACCGTGGTTGATTCGCATGTTGATTTCAATACTAGGCGTTTCAACTTTTTGTGTCGCCATTTCAATTTATCAACGGGCGAATATTTTCATGCATCCTAACGACGATACGACCAACATTTTGCGGTTTATGTATTTGAAGGGCAACGCCACCGCCTCACAGTTAATCGACTTCATGCCCCCGATTATCATCATGAGCATTACTTGGGGCTTCACGCACCAAGTCTTAGCCGTCAATATCGGGACGATTTATTCATTTTTCATGAATGGTATCTTAATCGAGACCGCCGACCGGCTCGTCTTTCCTAAGCTCGTGCATAATTTCAAATTTAAGCACTGATGCCAGACGCCCGTTTTACCAGCCAAAAAAATCCGCCGATGATTTTCATCAGGCGGATTTTTTTATTATCTTATTTTGACGGTTCATTCAACTTTAGCGAATGGCCCCTTGATATTGGAAATCATCAGAAGTTGGATCTTGTAAAAAGGCTTTTAAATCAGTCATATTTTGAATCGTGGCTTTACCCGACTTGGCTAACATTACGTTAAACGTGCCGTCACCAAGGGTTTCTAAGTAGTAAGCAACCGGAATATCTAAACCGTACGCGGTCCCAGTTTCCCAAATCGTCCCGGTATCGAAACCATCGACGACCGCCACGACTAACTTAGCTTGTTTTAAATGATCAACATTGTCGGCAAAAACGGCGTTCCGGTCAGCATCAGTCGCATCAGGCGTTAAGTCGATGCCATCCAAACGGGGGCTGTAATACGTCAACCCTAAGTCGTTCATCAATTGTTCAATCTTCGCCAAGCGTTCTGGTTGTCCTTCAGTAAACCAAGGTCCCGCCAAATAAATTGCGGGGGTGTCACTTGCAATTCGGTTACTCATCTCATCAAGCCTCTTTCAATTCAATATTTATTCATTCTATCACGCTTTTAATCGCCGACAAAATGATAGATTTAATACGACCTAGCCTTGGACTAAGCACTAAATGAGGGTCACCGTATATTGCAACAGTGACCCTCATTTTGGTACGTTATTCAAATATCACGCTACGATCTATTTACTTAAATCGCTTAAGGTCTTGAAATCAGTGTCGGATAATTCAACGTTAGCAGCGGCGACATTGTCGGCTAGATGGTCAACTGAACTAGTCCCTGGAATTGGTAAGACATTCTTTGAACGTTTTAATAACCACGCCAAGGCGATTTGGGCGGGGCTGACTTGGTACTTATCGGCCATCGTGCTCAATTCACTACCTGGTTGGGCTAACTTACCGGTTGCTAATGGGAACCATGGTAAGAAGGCCATATTTTGCGTTTCGGCATAATCTAAGACGTCATCGTCACGATGGTCCGCCACATTATACAAGTTTTCGATGGCATCAATTTTGGCAACTTTTTGGGCTTCCTTGATTTCAGCGACCGTCACTTGGCTCAAGCCGATATGCTTGATTTTGCCTTCATCTTGAAGCTTCTTCAATTCACCGACTTGTTCCGCAATCGAAAAATGACTATCAATACGGTGTAAGAAGACCAAATCTTCGTGGTCAATTCCTAGGGTCATCATCGAAACTTCGACTTGTTGCCGCAAGTAGTTAGCTTCACCATGTGGCGTCCAAATATTCGGACCTTGCCGCGTTTGACCGACCTTATCAGAAATAAAGATTTGGTCGCGGTTTGCGGCGCCTTTGAGCCCCGCGGCCAAATAGCGGTCCGCAAACCAAGGCCCGTAAGAATCCGCCGTATCAAAGAAGTTCACGCCATAATCTAAGGCTTGCTTGATTACCTTAATCCCGCTCTCAGGGTCACGGTAAGGCCCCCAAGTACCGGGACCAGTCAATTGCATCGTCCCATAACCTAATCGATTTACTTTAAACTTATCGTCGAACGCAAACGTGCCGGCGTTAGCAGCATTAATTTCTGCCATCTGAATCGCTTCCATCATTTTAGTTCAGTTTACGAATTATATTTTAGTCCCTCAAGCCCAGTTCAGGTCAAACATTTCGCTCGTTAACCTTGCGTCGGGTTATGCATATAACTATTGGCGGTATCTGGTAAGGCGTTTAAGGCCGCCATGTCAGCCGCACTAATACTGAAGTCTAGTTGAGCATTGGCGTCGATATGCGCCGGATTAACCGCCTTCGGTAACGGTAAGACTCCGTTTTGTAAGACAAAGCGTAACGCTAATTGGGCGACACTGACACCATATTTATCGGCGTATTTTTCAATTTCCGGACTATTCAGCACCCCACCAGTCGCGAGTGGCGAATAAGCTTCTACTAATAAGCCGTTGTCTTCTGAAAAGCTGGTAATCTTAGGTTCTGTAAAGCCGAGATAATATTGAATTTGATTGACCATTGGCTTAACCGTGGCTTGTTTGAAAATATTCTTCAAATCACGCACAGCAAAGTTTGAGACCCCAATGGCTTTTGCACGACCACTGTTGTAAATGGCTTCCATCGCTTGCCACGTTTCAATATTTTCTTCGTCGTGGTTGGTGCCCATTTGCGACCATGGCCATGGCGCATGGATCAAATAGAGGTCGACATAGTCTAAGCCTAAGTTCGTCAATGATTCATCAAAGGCATCTAATGCCCCTTGATACGTCTTCGTTTCGGCGGGCAACTTCGTGGTGACAAAGATTTCATCCCGGGCAATCCCAGAATCTTTAATGGCTTGACCCACACTGCGTTCATTGTGATAAGCCAATGCCGTGTCGATATGCCGATAACCGGCTGCTAAGGCGTGCTTAACAGAATTATAAGCGGCATCGCCCGCGGGAATTTGCCAGGTGCCAAACGCCACTTGGGGAATTTGAACACCGTTACTTAATGCATACGTTTCAGTTAAAGCTGTCATGAAAAAGCCTCCAATATAATTAGTTTATTTATTTTTAGTTGCGACGGTTGTCCGCCGGGGTTTGAAAATACGAGTTGTTGGTTGGGTGGGATCCCCAATTAAAGTCAATAAGCCCGTCGCCACTAAAACGACGGCTAAAATTTGTAAGATTGCCATTTTAAATGCGCTCCTCCTATGGGTCTTATCAGTTAACGAAATTCAGTTTAGGCCCTTCGACC
Source organism: Lactiplantibacillus fabifermentans DSM 21115 (assembly GCF_000498955.2). GTDB lineage: Bacteria > Bacillota > Bacilli > Lactobacillales > Lactobacillaceae > Lactiplantibacillus > Lactiplantibacillus fabifermentans. The sequence continues at coordinate 43,188 of NZ_AYGX02000032.1, forward strand.
TACTAGAAGGCAATCATAAAGTTTGAATTTTGCAAAAAAAATCAGCAATGCTTAGCATCACTGATTTTTAGATTAATCATAAATGGTTGCACGGTGTTGAATGACGGTACCTGCTAACGTTAGCAAGGCTGAAAAGACGATAGCCAACCACAGCACTAACGACCAGCCGATTTGAGCACCTAGCCACCCGAACAAAACTGGTCCAAGCGCCGCTAGTAAGTAGCCCGCCGACTGTGCCATCCCCGATAAATCGGCCGTTTCAAAACCGTTAGTCGTCTTTTGCGTGAAAAATACCACGGCTAAGCTGAAAGCCGCCCCAGAACCGAGTCCTAATAAGACACAGAGGACTGCCGCAAACCCGAAGTTTGTTCCGGGTAACAAGACGCCCGCAATCCCGCCGATAAAACCGATACCCACAATAGCCACCATCGCTTTGACGCCAGCTTTTTTACCCGAAGTCGCTGGCACTAAGTAAGACATCGGTAAGCCACTGAGTTGCATAATGGTCACTAAATTGCCGGCAGCAATGATCGAAAAACCGTGGGCGGTAAAAATCGTCGGTAACCACGTTAACAAGGAATAATAAACTAACGCCTGTAAACCAAAGAAGGCAGTCACGACCCACGCTAATGGGCGGCCCCAAACACTCCCATGCGTAGTAGTTTCGGCAGCCGTTGGCGTTTCAATAACGGCGGGTGCGCGATGATTGTATTTTAAATTCGGCAACCATGCGACGAGATTGAGCAGGCCAATCACCGATAAAACGGCCATCGTTAACGGTAACGACCAATGGGCAGCCAATACGCCGGAAATCCCGGTGCCGAGTGACCCAATCAGAAGCATCGAAATCGTATATTGACTCGTGGCGACTTCAATCTTATCGGGGAAATTATCCTTAATAATTGCCGGAATCAAGACATTGCCACCATCGGCCCCAATTCCGACTAACAAGGTGCCTAAAAACAGTAACGGAATCGCGGGAATGACGCGCAAGTAACTCCCAAGGGCTAAAATAATTAGCATGCCATAAATCGTCCATTCGTTCCCAAACCGACGCCCCCAGCGTGCAATGATCGGTGACATTACTGCAAAGGTCAATAATGGGATGGTCGTCAATAACCCGGCCATCGAACTCGGCAAGCCGAGCGTCTTTTTTAAACTACTAATTAATCCGGGCATCATCGTAATTGGCAGCCGCATATTCGTCGCTGCCAGCATCATGCCTAACGTCAAATACCGACTATGTTGATGAGTGGTTTCCATAATAAGTGCACTTCTTTCCTAAGTAACTTAGTTCGATAATCATCAAACTAAAAATCAAAAAAATTATAACGTCGCTAAAAAACCGGGCAAATACTGTTCAAAAGTTGCCGACCGTAACGATAAATACTTCGTTTGGGCCACTTGCCGGGTATTGGTCAACCCGACCAACCGCAACGCTTTAAAATGGTATGACACCGTCGACTTGCTGATATTTAATTGCGCCCCCACTTCACTACAAGTCATTTCCCGTTGCGCTTGGTACAGCACCCGAATAATTCGGAGCCGGTTCTCTTCAGCTAACGCTTTAAAAATTGCGATTCGCCGCTGATCATCAGCAGCTTGTTGTTGTAGTTCGATATCCATGAAACTAAGTCTACGCGGATGAGACAAAATGCGCAACCATTTTAGCAGCTGCGTTTATTCGACTAACGTTCCACTATTGATTTAATATTGCCCTTAAACATAGACCGGAGGTACCTAATGACTATCGCCAAACCATACCAGCTGGGGCAGATAACAATGCTAGCAGTACCAGTGGGAATCCACGCCGCCCTTGACCAATACGCGGTCTTTTCAAATCAAGCTAGTACCAGCTTGCCGGTCCCGCAAAACCCATTTACTGATCCGGACTTCATTAGAAAACATGCATTAATCATGACTGATAACGACTTCATAACTACTGAAATTTTGGATGATGAATTTTAGTCGCTCATTAGATTGCCGTTCGCAAACCAAAAAGCGTGTCATTCATCATTATCATCATAATGACCGAATGACACGCTTTTTTTAATGTGAATTAGACCGTTGCCGGTTGTTTTTTCCAAATGTCTGGTACTAACCATAAAATTAAGATCAAGTTAATCAACAACATGACTGCGGTCAAAATAAAGACCGAATTATAGTCAAAGATCCCGGCAATCACGCCCCCTAATAGGGCGCCGAGCATATTGCCAATCGCTTGAAATGATTGATTATAGCTAAAAATCGTTGAGGTTAAGTGCACCGGCGTATTTTTGGTTAACACTGTCTGAATTTCTGGGAACAACGCCCCATCCGAAATCCCAATAGCGAACCGTAAAATCCCGAGCAAAACGACGCTCGTCACGATACCTTGTGGGAAGTACATAATCACCGCAAACACATAGCCGAATACTAAGACCCGCCCGGAACCATGGTGGTCACCGTAACGGCCTAAGCGCGGCGCCGCCAAGATATTTGAAATCCCCGGCAAAGCCGCAATAATACCCGCGACGACCGTAATTGGCCCGCGATAATGCATTAATTCCCGCACATATAAACTAATAATTGGGGCAATCGACGCATTCCCCAATTGCACAATCATGGTGGAACATAACATCATAATAATCAGTTTAGGGTTCTTGAACGCCGCTAATGGATTGCGACTGTCCCCTGGTTGCCGGTGATGTTCCACCGGTTTGAAATGTTCTTGCACGAAAAATAAGCTCAATAAAAACGCCCCTACCAATAGGCCGGCCGTAATAAAGAACGTATTACGAATCGAGAACACTTGGGCTAAAAAGCCACCAATGACGGGGCCAAATAATTGGCCGCTGACCGCCCCCGTAATCAAAGTACTGAGCGCGTGGCCACTATACTTACGCGGTGTTTGGGAGGCGACCAACGCTTGCGCATTGGAAATAAAGCCCGCGAAGACCCCTTGAAGGGCCCGTAACGCGACTAATTGCCAAACGTTAGTAACAAAGCCCATCAGCCCCATGGCGACGGCCATCCCTAAGGACGCCCGTAGTAGCATGATTTTCCGGCCTTTTTTGTCCGCGATAATCCCCCATAACGGCGCTGAAATCGCCGAGATGGCATAATCCGCCGCATAGGCCAGGCCACTATAAAACGTCACTTGTTGCTTAGTAAAATCACCGAGTGAACTCACAAATAAGGACAGAAACGGCATAATTTCACTAAATGCCATCCCCGCCACAAACGTACAAAACCATAAAACGATTAAATTACGATGCCATGGTCCACGCTCACGTTCTGCGTCATCCACGAAAGTCATCTCCAAATCTAATGTGACTTACTCAAAATAAGTAGTTGTCATGTCAACTAGCTTAACACAAACTAAAGAAATATTAACCCTTATTTCCCGGGAAATGATTATTAAGCAGATAAAAAGCCTTATTCAATTTGAACAAGGCTAATTGCTAAGATTTGTTAAATTTTAGTGGCGATGTCCGTACTCAAATTGGCCCCGTTCGACGCAATGACTTGTTGATACCAGTAAAAACTCTTTTTAGGAATCCGCCGAAAGTCGCCTTGTTGTTGGTCGTTACGGTCGACATAGATGAAGCCATAACGCTTTTCCATTTGGCCAGTCCCCGCCGACACCAGATCGATACAGCCCCAGGGTGTATAGCCAATGAGGTCCACCCCGTCATCAATCGCCGCATGCATGGCTTCGATATGTTCTTTCAAATAAGCAATCCGATAATCATCATTGATTTGACCAGCTGCTGTCAACTCATCCCGGGCACCGAGGCCATTTTCCACGACCATCACCGGCACGCCATATCGGCCATAAACATCATTCAAATAAATCCGTAAGCCAGTTGGATCGGTGCTCCAGCCCCATTCACTATATTTCAAGTACGGGTTCTTCACACCCATAGTCATATTACCCGCTGATTCGGCTTTCGACTGATCAACCGTCCGGGCATTCGACGAATAGTAACTGAACGAATAAAAGTCGACTTTGCCGGCTTTTAAAGTCGCCGCATCGGCTGGTTCCGTATGCAAATGAATATTGTGATCTTCAAAATAACGTTTAGCAAAGTACGGGTAAGCACCGCGAACTTGCACGTCACCACAGAACCAGTTATTCATGGCCATCTCTTGTTGCGTCTTTAAAACGTCGGCCGGATTAGGCGTTAACGGATAACTCATGCCACCCGCAATCATACAACCAACCCAGTTATCGGGATTAATGCGATGCGCTAATTGGACCGCTTGCGCACTTGCCACAAATTGATGGTGCAACGCTTGGAAACAATCTTGCCGGCTTTGATCCGTAACGGGCCCACCAAACATCGGTTGCCCATCTTTTAAAGGCAGTCCGGCGCCAACATAGCCGCCGCCCATCATAATTAAAATATTAATTTCGTTAAAGGTCAGCCAATAGTGCACTAAGTCCTTATATTCCAAGAAAATCGTCTTGCAGTATTTTACGTAAAAGTCGATGACGCGCCGGTCGAGCCAGCCGTGATACTTTTGCGTTAAATGGTAAGGTGTTTCGTAGTGCGAAATCGTCACAATTGGTTCAATTCCATAGGCTTGGCATCGTTCAAAAATTTGACGATAAAAGTCTAATCCCGCTTGATTCGGTTCGTCGTCGTCCCCATTGGGGAAAATTCGACTCCACGCAATCGACATCCGATACGTGTTATACCCCATTTCGTGCAATAGCTTGAGATCTTCACGCCAATGATGATAAAAATCACTGGCCTGATGTGACGGATAATACGTGTTTGGTTGTAACGTCGCCGTATAATGCCGCGGCGTTTCAAATGTGCCCCCAGTGACCATGTCAGCAGTGCTTGGTCCCTTACCGTCTTCATTCCAGGCTCCTTCAATTTGGTTGGCCGCGGTGGCCCCGCCCCAAAGAAACCCCTTTGGAAATGCTGTTGTCATATGCCATTCACCTTTTCTAAGTATAAAATGTAATTCTCTCTGAATGCGCTTACATTAAATGATAACCATTTTTTACCGGTGGTGCAACCGTTTGTTTAAATCTTCGAACTAAAAGTTTAGTAAAAAAAGACTAGGATGCCATTGTCTCAACATCCTAGTCTTTAACCTAGTTACTAGTTAATTTCAATTTTACCGTCATTTTCGCTTGCCGCTTGCTTGGGCAACGTGATGGTCAAAACGCCATCAGCTTGTTGCGCCGTAATCGCCTCGGCTGACACATTTGGCAACATATAATCACGTTGTAAGGTGCCTTCACGGCGTTCGTTCATCACAACATTTTGATCTTGGTCGCTATGATCGACGAAGCTGTGCTTTTGAACTTTAATCGATAACATGTTGTCACGGTATGACAATTTCACATCTTGCTTATCGATTCCGGGGACATCGACATGTACTTGATATTGCGTATCAGTTTCACTAATATCCGTCTTCAAGGCCTGATTAGCACCTTCAAAGGGCGCCCAAAAGTTTTGCGCCAACCGTTCAAACGGATCCAACATCCCAAAGTCATTCCGATTCATCATTTCGTTAGTCATCCTAACAATCCCCTTTCAAAACTACGTATTTGGCTAATATTACTTGGTCAGTGGTACCAATTAATTGTTTGACCTTTCCTGACCTTCGAAATATATCTTACCAGCTTTGAAACGGAATGCAAATATTTAGCACTCTTTATATTCGAGTGCTAAATTTTCAATTGTCGAATCCGATGCATCAGCTCGACAAAGCGCGTCAGTTCCGCTTCTGAGTAGTCCTGCGCGATATTTTGGGCTTGTGTCGCGATGGCCGCATCCATTTGCACGTGTAACTGGGCCACTTGGGTCCCCGCTGCTGTCAGTCGCACTAAAACTTCTTTGTTGTTTTGCAGTCGTCGAAATTTTTCAGCTAAACCGAGCTTGGCTAACTTTGTCAGGCCACGCGAAATCGTTGCTTGCGATAATTGCGTGGCGGCGGGCAATTGTTTGGCCAAACTGGCGGGCTGTTGCGCTAACTGCGCCACAATTTTAATATCCGTTGTCGACAGCTGGCGCAGTTGTGCTTGTAACGCCGGATCATTAGTCTGTCGTAACGCCCACTGCTTTTCGTCATCATCTAAGCCATCTTGGGTAATAAAGCCATTCAATTCAGTCATAAGTTGTTGAATTAAGGTCGCAGTCATGGTTAGGTTCTCCTTTTTAATTCACATGAATAAATACTTGCGTATTATTCGGCTTGCGCCTATAATACCATTTTGTATTCATGTGAATCAATAATTTAAACGAGGTTATAAACTTATGAAAACTATCGCTATCATTTTAGGCAGCAGCCGTCCTACAAGTGCCGGACGCGCTTTATTTAATCATCTAAAACAACTGGCCCCACAAGTGCAGCCAGAACTCAACTTTACCTTTTTGGACTTAGCGGCTTATCAATTGCCCTTCTTCGCTGAAGCCTTGCCACCGATGGCTAATGACCATCGTCAGTTACCAGCGACACAACAACAATGGTTGACCGATATGGCGCAGGCAGACGGTTATGTTATTTTAACGCCTGAATATAATCATGCCATGCCCGCAGTTTTAAAAAACGCGCTCGACTTTTTAGCTTTTGAAGGCCAACGTAAGCCGGTCAAATTAATTTCTTACGCCGACAATATGCGCGGCGGTCAATTTGGCGCGGCTAGCTTAGTTCCCGTTTTGCAACGCTTAGGCATGTTAGTCTTGCCTAAGCCGACACCCATCGGCAACCTGCCCGCAACGTTACAACCGGATGGCACATTCATCAAAGACGCCCCCTTGCAAGCCCGCTACACCAAAGGGTTAACGGCCGCCTTACACGAGATTGGCTACTACACGACAATTTTAACCGACCACCCCTTCACATATTAGTAGCAGTTTTGCTTAAAACCTGCTACATTAAGAGTGACTAAAAAAGGGGGTCGACCATTATGAAGATTGATTGGCATCGTTCCAACGATTCCGTCATCGCGGGGGTCATCGGTGGAATTGCGGAACACTTCGACTGGAATCCAAATGTTGCCCGCATTTTGTACGTTGTCTTATCATTAACGCCATTTCCAGGGATCATTGTCTACTTAATTTTATGGTTATTAATGAAAGATCCGATTAACAACTAATATGTTTCACGTGAAACATGTTTAAAAAAATGCGCTACTCTCAACGAGTAACGCATTTTTTAGTGGCGTGGTCGATACCAACTCAGCCATAACCCACCGACAATCGCCAAACTGGCTAGCCCACTAAGCGCCAGTAACCAACCATGTCGCGAGCTTTGCGCCACTGAAATTGTAACCCGACTACGCCCTGCTGGTAACCGGGTTTGTAGTTGCCCCTGAGCGCGTTTAGCGGCTTGCATCCGGCCATTCACCGTCACGCGATAAGTGACATTTGCATAGCCGACTACTGGCAACAGTTCAACTTTTGACCGGCGTAAATGTGCCACAAACGTGACCTGCTGATCAGTCGCATGTTGATAAGTGAAACGCTTAGCGGTGGTCGTATTAAACGCCGCGCGTAAACTATTCATCGGCGAGGTGATATTCCAATTCATTTTGTCACTGGCTGTAATCGTAGGTAAGTGCGAACGACCGGATTTTTTCAGCGAATAGTCCGGAATGGTCCGAGTATCAATGTTGGCTTGATAGTTTTGATTCGTCATGTGCCACAAGCGCGCCGTGGCGGTTGGGCTCGTGTGGGTCCGCATTGCTTGGACATAAGTGGTGCCGACCCGGCTGTGCAGTTGCCACGTGCCCGCAATAGCTAACCCCATCAACAGGCCACTAAAACTCACTACCATTAATTTACTAGGTGCGTGGGTTTGTTCAAAATACAAGATAGTCGCGACCATCAAGCCTAATGCAACTAACACCAAAAAACGCATCGTAAATTGAACTAACTGTAATGGCGTATTGGCTAATTTGACCCACGGCCACCAGTTTTGAGCGACTAGCCAAATTAGTAGCGTGCCGATTAACCAATAGCGCCACGTGCCAGTTGTCGCATCAAACACGCGTAGCACTAGGCTCAACAAGATAACACTAGCAACCAGGCCGATTCCCGCACCGTTAGCCGACTCACTGAAGTCATTTTGAATCAGTTGTTGCCATGCCACGACCGGGCTCAGTGGAATTAGACTCGGTGTCGGTGTCACCATCTGATTATGCGTCACCCACTCGAACACATTCAACAATGAATAAAGGCTCATCAAAATTGCACCGCCACCCGCCGCTAAAACGGCCAAGACTTCAGCGCGGGTCACGTGACGTAACCCGAGCCGCACTAGCTCCAAGCCGACGACCGCGCCCGTGAACATGACCAGCGACAACACATGTGAATTGGCGGTTAACCCCATACCTAGTGCTAACCAGCCCGTGCCACGCCATTGTCGCTGCCAGATTTGCCACAGCCCTAACATGACTAACGGTAAGAATGCGTAGCCAAGCGCTTCACCTAAAGCGACCCGACCATACATCACCACAAAATGATAGGCATTGAATTGATACAACATGACGCCAAACCAGCGCAGCCAACGTTGCTTCGTTAATGCTTTCGCCAACCAATAGCTATTCATAATCGTGATCAAGTTCAATAGGAAAAAGCCAATTGCCAAGGCGCCTAACGCATTCGACCACCACAAATGGGGGACGACAAAAATCAGTAGCGTTACCCACGGATACATCGCGTTAACCGCTAAGCCCCGGTGACCGAGCCCGATAAAGTTCACCAAGCTTGGTAGGTGTCCCGCCCGCAACGCAGTATATACTGACGCTAGTCGGGCCAAGTGAATATCGCCGTCATTATTCATGCCAAAAAAGCCACCACTAAACGCCGGCCAAGTCGACACCCCCGCTAGCCCGATCAGTGCTACTATCATGATAATTTTTGGCCAATATTTCCATCGCAGCCACCGCATACTCGCACCCCCACCTGTCTGAAGATATCAGTTTAACGCTAGTATACGGCTGATGACCCCGGACTAAGGGCCCGGGGAGCTTAGTTTGGAAACTAAAATAAGTCCAATCAATGACCTCGTTATGACCATTAATTGGACTAATACTTATAAAATTAAACTTTGGGCGGTTAATTCAATCGCCGTTTCAATCGCATCGGCCCCCCAATGTCGCGGATCGTAAGCACTTAATTCAGCTAATGAGTCCGCGGTAAATAGGAGTTGCCCGAATGCCACTTGCCGAAACTCGGCACAAGCCGCTAACGCCGCACATTCCATTTCAACGACTTGGCAGCCACGGTGCTTGACCGCGGCAATTTTAGTGGCCGTTTCACGAAACATCGCGTCAGTCGTCCAAGTTTTAACGACTTCAAACTTCAAATCAGCGGCGGTTAACGTCGTCGCCAGTTGCGCCTGCATCTTGGCATTGAGCGTCACCCAGTCCGCGGCTGGTAAATAATGAAAGGAAGTTCCCTCATCGCGTAGCGCCGCAACTGGTAATAGCAACTGGCCTTCCGGTAAGGCCGTCAGCGCCCCACAACTACCCATGCTCATAATCTCGTGTCCGCCAAATTGGATCAGCACTTCTAATAACATCACCGCGGCTGGTGCACCTAAGGGAGCTTGGGCCACGCCTAACGTAGCACCATGATAGTCAATCTGATAGACCCGACTGACTTTGGTAATCGTGCCAAAGTTGCCGAGTTCGACACCATGATAGCGTTGAACAAATTGTTGGAAATGTGGATCATCCGTTAATAAGTATAATACCTTACTAGGAACTGCAAATTCGCCGTCTACCCGCGGACTCAAGACCGCTTGCGGGTTGGCATCATAATGTAATAATTCCAAGTCAGTTGTCATCGAACCCCCACCTTTTCAAATCAGATATGCCAAGCTATAATCATCAATGAAACGACCGTTGAGATAAAAAGCATCGCGAGCGACCCCCTCGACCTCAAAACCTTGTTGCGCATAAAACTGCCGGGCCGTCGTATTCGTCGCCAAGACGCGCAATTCAATGCGGTGAATCCCCTGCTGTTTGGCAGCCAACTTTAATGCTTGCATTAAGCCGCTGCCCACACCTTGATGCTGCGCAGTCAACGCTACGCCAATGCCGATATTCCATGTGTAACGCATGGATTCAAAGGGCGGTTGCGGATTCCAGCTAATCATTCCCAAAACTTGGGTACCGCGCACTGCCACTAACTGACTGCCAACCGGATTGGCTTGTTGATAGTCGGCTAAAGTGGTTACTCGACTGGGACCCGGACTATTGGTTACATTCCAAATCGTCTGATCAATCGCCAATAATGCCGGTAAATCAGCCGACGTTGAATACCGATAACTAATGGGTGTCATTTTATGCCTTCTTATCTTAATAATTAGTGTCAAATAATGTTTTAATATTTAAACGTAACTGGCGACTTTTGTCGTCAAATCTGATATGCTAATGCAACTAAAGTAATATTTGGTCATCAGAATGTCAAACATTTTTATAACTGTACATAATAATATTCGTTTATAATAATAATTAACAAATACATAAACTCATGAAAGGATGTGGCGAAATTGGCCTGCTTAACTCGCAATAAACGTCGAGATTTTACTGAACCTAACAGATAAAAACAATTATATACAGGAGTGGATTTAATGATAGACAACAATTCCCAGAATTTGACTGATACACCTGAAACTGATACTGACAAATTGCCTCCCGATACCGAGGACCATTTGTGGCAGCTTGATGAACCAACTTTAGCCACCCAATACCAGACTGATAGTACGACTGGTTTGAGTGCCGCTGAAGCTGAGCGCCGTCTACAACACGACGGCCGCAACGAGCTGGAGACGAAACGGACCTCCCGCTTCGTGCAGTTCATCAAGCAGTTTAATAACAGTATTATTTACATTTTAGCGGCCGCGGCGGTCATGACCTTTGTGATGCACCGCTATTCCGATTCAATCGTTATTGGCTTAGTAATTATTGCCAACGCCATTATTGGTTATGTGCAAGAGCGCCAAGCGGGTAACGCTTTGGAACGGATCCGTGAAATGTTGATTTCAAAAAACTTTGTCATTCGTGATGGGAAAAAGTTAGAAATTGATGCCCGCGATTTAGTCGTTGGTGACTTAGTAAACTTGGAAGCCGGGGATGCGGTTCCCGCGGACATGCGCTTAATTTCCGCGGATAACTTGAATGTGCAAGAATCCGTTTTAACGGGTGAAACTAATGCGGTTGAAAAACAGGAAGAACCGATGCCCGCTAGTGACCTCGCTTTAGCCGATCGTCGCAACATGGTCTACGCTTCGACCGCCGTCACTAGTGGTTCCGGTCTCGGAATCGTGACGGCGACCGCCGAAGCGACTGAGATTGGCCACATTCAACAATCCGTGGGTGAAGTGAAATCCAAACCAACCCCCTTGATGCAAAACTTGAACTCCTTAGGGTTTGGGTTATCGATTGCCATCGTCGTCTCGGCCGTGCTCTTATTCATCTTAGGGATGTTCATGAACACGTACAGCTTGCCAACCTTGCTGATTGCCGTCATTACGATGGTCGTCGGGTCGATGCCGGAAGGGTTACCGGCCAGCACCTCCGTTGTGTTAGCGATGGGGACGCGCCAGATGACCAAGAAAAACGTCATCGTGAAGTCCTTGCCAGCCGTGGAAACTTTAGGGGCCGTCGATATCGTCAATACCGATAAAACTGGGACTTTGACGAAAAATGAAATGACCGTAACCAAAGTCGTTACGCCGGACGCCCGTTATGATGTTACCGGCGTCGGCTATGATGATAATGGTGGAATTAATTTTGACGGGGCCTTGAAGCTCAACGGTCAAACGGTCGACTGGCAACAAGATGACCATATGGCGTGGCTCGTTAAGATTGCCGGTCAAACGACCGATGCCGAATTGCATTTTGAAAACAATCGCTGGGAACTGACTGGGGAACCAACCGATGGCGCGTTAACCACGCTTTATCGCAAGATGACCGGTCACGACCCCGAAGTGGCAGAAGTAGACTCCTTACCATTCGACTCGGCGTTTCGTTTTTCAGCGCGATTAGCTGATTTAGACGGTCAACGGGTCTTGATGGTCAAAGGTTCCCCCGCTACTATTTTGCAGTTGACGACCGAAGCTAATGCCACTAAATATTGGGACGATGCCATGGACGACTTAACGGCTGATGGCTTACGCGTCGTAGCGTTGGCCGCCCAAGTCGTTGATGATGACGTCACTGAAATTGACGCCGCCAAGATTCACGACTTACATTTAGCCGGTTTCGTCGGTATCATCGACCCACCCCGGGAAGAAGCGGCCACGGCAATTGCGGAATTACGCCAAGCCGGCGTCCAAGTTAAAATGATTACTGGTGACCATCCGGATACTGCGATGGCGATTGCCAACAAGTTGAACTTGGCACCGCAAGTTAAGGCCATTACGGGTCCTGAAATCGACGCGTTGGACGATGACCAATTAAAAGCGCATATCGATGACTATAACGTCTTCGCCCGCGCAACACCGGAGAACAAGTTACGAATTGTGCGCGCCCAACAAGCTAATAACCACGTCGTTTCCATGACTGGTGACGGGGTCAACGATGCCCCCGCCTTAAAGCAAGCTGATATCGGGGTCGCCATGGGGATCAAAGGGACCGAAGTTGCCAAAGAATCCGCCGATATGGTGTTAGCCGATGATGACTTCGCCGATATCGTCGCCGCGGTGCGCGAAGGCCGCCACGTCTTTGATAACATTCGTAAAACGATTCGCTTCTTGTTACCAACGAGTTTTGCGGAAGGGTTAGTCGTCATTATTAGTATTTTAATGGGCCACGACTTGCCACTCTACCCGACCCAGTTGCTCTGGATTAACATGGTTTCCGCGTTAACCATCCAGTTCGCCTTCATTTTCGAGCCACCCGAAGCAGGCATTATGTCCCGGGGGCCGCGAAATGTGAAAGCCGGCCTGTTAAGTAAGCTCGACTCGTTTGAAATCATTTACGTGTCACTGCTCATTTCTGGTCTGGGGATTTTCGCTTACGACTACTTGACGAACCTGGGTTTACCAAACGTGGTCGGCAGTACGATGTCGTTAAACATTATTATTTTTGGGAAGATCTTTTATCTGTTTAACTTGCGTAATGATCACCCAGTCATTTCCAAGTACTTCTTCCAAAACAAGATGGCGTTTTACATCATTGGTATCTTGATTGCCTTACAATTAGGTATCATCTACTTGCCGTTCATGCAATCCGTCTTCAATACGACCAACGTTAACTTCTGGTACGGTTGGGGCATCCCAATCCTATGTGGGATTGTTGTGTTAATCGTAACCGAAATCGGGAAATTTATCCGGTTTCGCTTCGTTGAAAAAAATGAAGTTTTAAGCTAATTTACAAAAACTGCGTCACCTCTAAATTGAGGTGGCGCAGTTTTTTATTTAGCGCGTCAAAAACGCACCGAGATGTTCAAAATAGTCAGCCGGATTATCCAGCATTTGGCCATGGCCCGCATGTGGCGTCACGTGATACCACGCTTGCGGCATGGTCTTCACCATTCGTTTGATGGCCGCTAACGGCATCGTATCGTGTTCCCCCACCATCAAATAAGTGGGAATAGTAATGTCGCCCAGACGATCACGAATATCCCAACCGGTCAGCGTACCGCCGCTCACAAACTCATTATCGCCGCAAAAATGATGATAAATCGTCGGCGCCATAACCGACACTAAATGTTGGGGTTGGGCAGCGCGCGCATGGTGTAAATGATGGTCACAAAATTCCGCTAATAACTTTTGATAGCGCGGCTCGTGATACGCCCGCCGCTGTTCCACGTCATGCATGTAGATGAGCGCACGTTTGGAAAACATCTGCGACCGAATGGCTTCAAGATTGGCGGTGTATTCAGCCGTGTTATCAATCATGCTGGAGACGACGAGGCCTTTGAGGTGGTCACCGTATTTGAGTGCGTATTCCATTGCCAGTAACCCGCCCCAGGACTGACCTAGTAAGTAAAAGTCCTCGAGACCGAGCGCTTGGCGGACTTGTTCGACTTCATCGACGTAATAGGCCACGTTTAAATACTTGGTACGATTCGCCGGATCCGACCAATCTGGGGATTCCGAAAAATACGAACCCAACTGATCGTACATCGTGACTTGGACGTGGTACGGCGCTAGCTTGGCGGCGAAGTTTTCGAATATTTCGTGGGTGCCGCCTGGGCCGCCGTGGAGGCAGAGGAGTTTTGTTGGGCCGGTGCCGGTTGTACGCGTCCATAAGTGATAATTGCTACCTATGGAGATAGCATTGGTGCCTACTCTCATTCATTCGCCCCCTAAACTAATTAATCGTTAGAATGTGTTGTGTTCCTACCTTAATTATATGATAACCACCAATTAAGATGAAACAGGAAACTATCCCACGAATGCAACTAAGAACTTCTTATCAATTACTTCAATTGGATCATACAGCTTGATTCTAAATTGCCTTAAACGTCCCCCGATACAACCAATGCATCACCATCCCCAACTGCTGATTCCAAAGCGGCCAATCATGCCGCCCCGGCAGTTCATCCCAAGTGAATTGGTTACCGAACTTGGCCGCCAACCGTGGTCGCATCGCCACATCCATCGCTCGCAACATGTCTTGGCTCCCGGTCGTCATCAAGACACGTAAATCGGTGTCAGCGGGCACGCGCGCCAATAAGTATCCCAAACTAACGGGGCTATCTTCCAAGTGTTGCGGATCAAACGCCAAGTCAAAATCCGGCATCATCGTGGCTTGTTCAACGCGAAAACGACCTAAATCAGTCACGGGCGACAAGGCCGCCACCGCGGCAAAGCGGTCCGGGTACGTCAAAGCCCAGCGCAGAGCACCATAACCGCCCATCGAGTTCCCAACGACGACATTATCAGCAGGCGCTTCACTCAACGGAAACATAAAGCGCAACCGTTCCGGCAATTCTCGCGTGAGAAAGGTCCAATATTTCGGTCCGCTAACCATATCGGTGTAAAAGCCCCGTTCGGTTTGGGGCATCACGACTGCCACGCGGTATTGCGTCGCCAAGGCTTCAATCGTGGTATTACGCAGCCAAGTTGTGGCGTCGCCGCCTAAGCCGTGTAGCAGCCAAATCGTTGGCAACAATTGATGACCGCTGGCGTAATCGGCCGCGACTTCGCCAGTAGGATTCAACGGTTCCGGTAAAATGACATTCACATTGACCGACCGTCCCAACGTATTGGCATAAAAATTATTATAATGAACGGACATTGGTGCCACCCCCATATCGTTATTTATATAATCAAATAAATTTTAAAAATATTTACGAATAAATTATCCCACGCCATTCCCAAATACTCAACTGTTTGCCAAGTAAAAACCGGCTATCAACGTTCGCTGATAACCGGTTCACTTTACAATGTATTTAAAAAATCTAATAACGCGTCATTAAACGCCGCCGACTGTTCGGCCATCACGATATGACCGGCATCCGCAATCTTGACGCTTTGCCCATGAATCGCTGTTTTAGCCGTTACGGCCGCAAATTCCGGATTAAAGTACGGCGACTTGGCCCCGGCAATAATCAAAAATGGCACGGTGATATCGGCAACCACATCTCGCCAATCTTGAAAGGCGTGATTGATTAGTAACGGTACCATCAAGCCCCTATCAAACGGAGCCTCGGCTTCAATCCCTTTGACGAGCGCATACGTATCATCATCAATATGCTTATAAGTCGAATGTCCCAATGGCATTTTAAAGTAGTCAGGGAAGTCGGCCCAAGTAATTTTCTTGAACCCGTACGGCCATGATGGCGTATTGATCATCTTGGGCGTCTGGTCGACATCGATCACGGCGCGGACGTTGGCATCGCCGAATAAAGATAGGTACGCAAACCACGTCGCGGCCCCCATGGAATTACCGAGTAAAATCGGCTTTTCTAACCCTAAATGTTCAATCAATTCATGGGCATCCAAGGCCCGCCGACTCATCCGTAAGCCCTTTTTGGTGTGTTCTGACAACCCCTGGCACCGACCATCTAAATTAATCACTCGATAGCCCGCATCCAGTAAGACAGGAACTTGTCGGTGCCAAATCTCTTTTGAACCACCAAATCCCGTCAAAATGACGATGGGCTGGCCACTCCCTTTGTCAGTGTAATCTAAACTCACTTGATCCGAAGTTATAAATCGCATGTTTCTACTCCTTTTGACTGTTCAGTCAAATTAATTATGAAATAAAGTCGTTGGGGGTCAACTCATTCAATTGGGCAACCCAAGTTTGCATACTGGCAGCTTGAGTGTCGGCACTTAACGTGACCGGCGCAACTAAACTAGCCACTTTCGTCCAATCAATTGTCGTCGCAGTTACTAGCCCGGCTTGTAATTGTTGGACTTGGGCCGTGGTTACTTGAGCAAGCTTGGCTTGATTGTCACCAAACATCCCTAACAAAGTATTGATTGCGAGTTGCTCACTGATGACCGTCGTTATTGTCGCCGTGGTTAGTAAATCAGTGACTTGCAATCGTTCATCGAGTGGCACGGCGGGCACTTCTTTGACCATGAACGCTTGCCACGCTAGTAGTTCTTGTTGGAGCAAGGCATATCCTTGCCACGGTAACTGGCGGTTGAACTGTTGAAGCGTCTGTTTGGTAATCGTTGTTACCGACCAGCTTAAGGCTCCGTTAGCTGTGGCCTCGGCTAACCATTGCGTCATAAACCGTTGCATCGTTTTGCGCATCACGGGCCGTTGCCGTTTAGCTTGCGTTAAGTGATAGCGCACTAACAAAAATTCACTGACCGCTGCGTAATCAATCGTGCGGTCGGCGTGAACTTGATGCCGCTGTTTCAATTGGCGCAGCTTTTTTTGCCGACTGGCCTTCGCGTAATGGCCTTGTTTTACCATGCCTGACACCTGCTTCTGAAAAAATTAGTATGCTTAATTTTAACGCATTCGCCGCCAAAATAAAAAGCACCCACCATAATGGTGAGTACTTATTTTTATGCCGATTGTTCCTTCAATCGGTATTTGCGGAAATAAATCAAAGTCATGATAACTAAGAATACGACCCCCACAATGATGGAGTATCTCGTTTCCGGATTGATGAACATAAACACTAACGTTAACGCTAAGAAAGCTAACGTCAAATAATTTGAATAAGGTGATAATGGCATTTTGAATGGATGATTGGCCATCTTAGCCGCATTTTGTTTACGGAATTCGATTTGGCTCACTAGAATGACGAACCACGGTACCATCCCAGGCAACACACTCGAACTATAAACCATCACGAAGATTTCACTGGCATCTTTGAAAAACATCGGCAAGACGACGTTTAAAATGACCCCAATTAAGATTCCTGTTGAAATCGCGATAACGGCATAAAACGGTACGCCATGGCGATTTAACAATGTCATTTTCTTTGGTAACTGATGATTTTCCGCTAGCGTGTAAGTCATCCGGCTGGCGCTATAAATCCCGGAATTGGTCCCGGATAATGACGCGGTGATGACCACGAAGTTAATAATCGAAGCGGCCGCGGTAATCCCGATTTTGGCAAAAGTTTGCACAAAGGGCGAACCGATTTGACTGATTTTATCCCACGGGTAAATGCTGACGATCACGAAGATGGCGCCGACGTAAAATATCAAAATTCGTGCAACCGTGGACCGAATCGCTTTGACTAAGGTACTTTGCGGGTTTTCGGCTTCACCAGCCGTGACTCCAATCAATTCAATACCTTGATAGGACGCTAAGACGATTGATAGCGCGAACACGAACCCTTTAACCCCACCGGTAAAGAAGCCGCCGTGTGACCATAAGTTGCTAATTCCGATCGCATGACCATTGTTGCCAAAACCGAACAGAATCAATCCTAACCCGGCAATGATCATCAAAATAATCGTCACGACCTTGATGAGTGAGAACCACGTCTCGAGCGTCCCAAACATCTTGACCGAAATCAGATTAGCCACACATAAAAAGGCAATCGCAATCAATCCCGGAATCCAATCCGGCAAATTGGGCCACCAATAACGGCAGTAGCCGCCCAGCGCAATCATTTCACTCATGCCGACGACGACGAATTGGAACACGTTGCTCCAAGCCGTTAAGTAGCCGAAGACCGGATGCATGTATTCGGACGCAAACTTAGCGAACGAACCCGTATTAGGGTCGACATACAGCATTTCGCCCAGCGCCCGCATAATCAGGTACAAAAACGCGCCGGAGATGACATACGCAATCAAAACGGAAGGTCCGGTCCATTTGATGGTCGAGCTCGACCCCATGAATAGGCCGACCCCAATCGTGCCACCCAATGCAATCATCTGCATCTGGCCCGTACTTAATTTTCTCTGCATAGATTTCTCTCTTTTCATTAATTCAAAGAACAAAACTGCTTGATTTCACAGTATATAGCATCCATCTTAGCTAAAATTTAAACGTTACGCAACAACGCCTCAACGGACTAAATTGCTTACAACCCAAGCATGACAAGCCTTTAACCTTTCTTAGTAAAATTTAATCTACCCACGAAATCACCCCACATTTTGCGTATAATGGACTTATACATATGAAAAGTGAGGGATTCAAATGGCAAACTACATTAAAGAAATTCGCGCCTTAGTCGGTCATAAACCGATTTTTCTCAATTGTGCTGGGGGCATCTTATTAAACGACCAGCAACAAGTCCTCTTGAACTTACGTACCGATACCCATAACTGGAGTTTACCGGGCGGCTATTTGGAATACGGTGAATCTTTTGCGGAAGCCTGTGTCCGCGAATATAAGGAAGATAGCGGGATTGACGTCAAAGTCGTTGCGCCAATCGGCTTATTTGATCGCGGCGAAACCGTTTATCCAAACGGTGACGTCACCCAAACAATTGCGGAACTCTTTTTAGTTGAAGCCGTTGGTGGCCATCAGTTGGAACAAGCGACCGATGAAACGCTCAAGCTCGCCTATTTCGACCTCGATAACTTACCACCATTATTGAATCAGCAAACCGCCGACATGCTGGCGGCCACGGCGGAATATTTAAAGGACCACACGACTCATTTTTAGGGTGGCGTGGCGCTCGTTGCGACTATAAAAATGGCACCTGATGAACGCAATATCTCATCAGGTGCCATTTTTTATTTCAATATATTTCGTTTTTTGACCGTTCGTTCAATTATTCATTCCAGCTGTGTAAAAATATTTGTAACCAGTCTGGATTCGTGGGCGCTTGCGCCATTTGTGGATGTTCCGGATCAGTGATAATGGCAATACTAGCAATATCTCGGAGCGTGACTTGCTGAATCTCAAACGTTTCAAAGTTATAAAACGCCAAGCAAGCCACTAACGACTCTTGATCATCGTTCGGCGTCGTGCTGAAGAGTTGCACCGGATAAATCGGCTGGCTCAACATGCCAACTGTCTGTAAATGATAGTGTAAGGTCGCAATTTCATGGTATAACGTGGCATGGATCAATGCTTGCAGCAAAGTTTCATCTACGCCCTCGGTACTGCCTGGTAGTAACTGTACCCGCCGTTGATAGCTGGCCAAAGCATGGTAGGCCGTGTCACCTAAAGTCGTCCGTAATTTCTCAACGGTCAACGAAGACACACTCGGAGCTAGCATTTGGTTGCCTTGGAAATTCGGCAGTGCCGACACTAAGACCGTGGCGAGCTCTTCACGAGTAAACGTGGCATGGGTGGCGGTCGCGGCATGCGCCACGTATGGTTCAACCAAATTCACCGTTGGATATTGCAATGCCAACCGTAACGCCGTTTGAACTTGGGGCTCGCCATAAGATACCCAACTCACCATAAAGCCGCGTTGATAATAAGCTTCCGGCTGGGTGACATGATAATTCACTTGCGGTACCGTCGCATCACTTGGAAAATTATCATCGAGACCGGTCATCGTTTTAACACTCAGACCGACGACATAAAAACTAGTCGCGTTGGTCACAATCAGCCCTTGTTCGTGAGCGTCTTGCCATCGGTTGATCACTTCAGCAGCTTCACCGACTTGCGCGGTCACCGTACTATTCGCCGTGACCGCGGACCAATTCGGCACTACCCAGTAACGCTGGGTCACAAATAGCTCATCATCCGGCGTAATCCACGGACTAAGCGCGGTCCACTGATACTTCAACGGCTGCCCGTCACAGTCCAAGCGCAAATCACCCAGCGGCGTGTTCAACGCATGACTAGGTACCACGCCTAATTTAGCCGGTCGACCAGTGACATCCCGTTGTTGTACGCGCATGGCTGGCACAACACACGGCTTAGTAGTCACTTGCTTGAGCATAATGGTTAATTTCTGATTATCAACATCGAGGGTCTCAACACAGCCATACAAGCTGGCCTGTTGGTCCATTAGTTGCGCATAAGTTGAATTTTGATAACGGGCAATATAGCCTAACTTTTCATGTTGCAACGTCCACACCGAAATGGCCTGATCGTCATACTGATTGTGCCCCTCACGTTGTAATAAGACTGGCGCGCCAACTTGTAACTGACTTAATGTCGTCGCGATATGCTCCACATACCGCTCACCCACGACCGTCACCGTCGCCAAGGCTAAATCATCCGCCGATTTTTGTTCAGCTATCTGAATTATTTTGCTAACGTCAATAACTTGCACCGTGGCCGCATGTTCGTCGCCTTGTACTAACACTTGTTGGCCGTGATTCACTAGGGCCAAAATGCGATAGCTTTGTTGGTCCTGCGTCGTCACTTGCATCCCCACTTGTAATTGCATGTGTCCCACCCCCTTTAGTTCTTGCCGTCATTATACCTTAGTTTTGAAAACCCCATCAACTGCAAATAGAGAAACGACGCTAATTTCATCAAGAAATTAGCGTCGTTTATAACTTCAATTATTTTACGTTATTTATATATTGATATACTTGTTGACCGGCTTGGCGTCCAAAGACGACCGTTTCGGCAATCGAGTTCCCACCGATTCGGTTATTTCCGTGTAAGCCACCGACAACTTCACCCGCGGCATACAACCCCGCAATGACCGTTTGATCTGGTCGTAGGACTTGGGTTTGCGGATTGATTTTTACGCCACCCATCGTGTAATGGACTGCCGGCGCAATATGAATTGCGTTATATGGCCCACTCGTTAAAGCTGCCATCCCGGTAGTGCGTTTGAAGGCCGCATCATTATCAGTCGCCACCGCTTGATTCCAATCGGCGACCGTCGCAGCTAATTGATCTGCTGGCAAATCAATCTTAGCGGCTAATTCAGCCAACGTGGCCCCCGTCTCAACTAAACCAACGTGATCATAAAATTCAATTGCTGGTACCCGTTTACGAACGGCCGTATCTAAAATTAAATAGGCATGTTTTGTTGGCAAACTATCAATGGCCGCAGTAACGTTTTTCCGCGTGTCGAGTTCGTTTACAAATCGTTGACCATTCTGATCGACCAAGATAGCCCCTTCACCACGCACGGCTTCACCAATCAAAAAGGCATGTGGCGTATCTTGTTGAACAGTTGGGTGCACTTGAATCTGGTCCATATCAACCAATTGGGCGCCGGCCGTCGCCGCTAAGCTCAACCCATCACCGGTGGCACCAGGTTGATTAGTCGTTTGATAATCTTGTAGGTCTGGTCGATATTTCGCAATTAATTTAGGATTAGCGGCAAAGCCCCCCGTCGCTAAAATAACTGCTGAGCTATTTAACGCTTTAGTCGTTCCGTCCGCTAATTGTACCGTAACCCCGTCAATTTTAGCAGCCGTCGTATGCAAGTCGGTGACGGTAACTTCAGTAAACAATGGAATCTTCGCTGCCTGGACCGCCTTCAATAATTGCGTGACTAAAAAGCCCCCAATTGGCGCTAAACTGCTCGGACGATGGGTCCGTTCAACACTCATCCCACCGGTAATCGTTAATTCATCGAGTTGAATATCATGCGCCGCTAACCAGTCAATGGCTAACGCGCCGTGGGTCGTAAAATATTGCAGCAAGTCGGGGTCATTTTGACGACCGCCCCCGACATAAGTTTCCTGATAAAAATCAGCGTAGCTATCAACCACATGATGCTTTAATTGGACGAGCGTTTCCGCGGCATTCATCCCCGAAGACGCCCGCGTCGTGTTACCACCAATTTTAGGCATTTTTTCTAAAATAACTGGCCGTAACCCCAGTTCATGCGCTTGGACCGCACTCACTAATCCCGAGCTTCCGGAGCCAATAATAATTACATCATATTGTGACTGTAACGCCGTAATCGCGGTTGGTTCAAATTGAAACTTTGCTGCCATGTCTTACCAATCCCTTCACCAAATAATCAAGCAATGTTTCACGTGAAACATTATTAGTTCTATTTTAACGATAGTTGGTGAAAATAAACAGGATTAACGTCAAAAATGGCACTGACAATTGCCAGTACCATTTTTAGTAACCTAATTATTTCCAATAAGCATACCGATACAACGCATCGCGCAACAACGTGAAGTGAACCCCACCAACTTTGCTGCTAACTAAATGAGCCGAGGCCGTTTGATATAACGGGGTGACCCCTTGCTTTTCAGCCACTAACTTCGCAGCTTTTTGCATCGTTTGGTACCGGGCCGTTTTACTTTGTGTGCCCGCCGTAATCGTCTTGATCAAGCCTTCATACTGACTGTCATCAAACTTCCCAAAGTCCACCGAATTCGTAATGGATGCCTTGTTCAAGAAATCCACGGGGTCTTGGAAATCACTTGACCATGACAAGGTTGCCAAGTCAAAATCACCCTTGCTCAACGTTGAAATTTCATTCGTTAAAGGCACGGATTTAACGTTCACCGTGACCCCTTTCAAATTCTTTTCAATCGCGGCTTGAACGAATTCCGCCACCGACTTATTCACGTCATTGTCATTTGTCAATAATTGTAGGGTCAGCTTCTTTTTACCTAAACTAGCTTGGGCCTTTTTCCAATAAGCTTTCGCCTTGGTCGGACTGTACGGATACAAGTTGCCCGTATCTGTATTGAAGTCTTTGCCCGTGGTTGGATTCTTGGTATTCCCCGTTGGCACTAATGACGTCGCCGCCACCGAGCCATCTTTCAAGACATTCTTAACAAGCGATTCCCGATTTAAAGCGTAGCTAACGGCCCGCCGCAAATCGGCATTTTTAGTAATCGTCCGCTTCGAATTCCAAGGCATGAAGTAGAGTTGATTCAACTTCGTGATTTGTAAGTTCTTCTTTAATGACCCGGTCTTTGCCTCAGCGACCTGCGTCCCCGTAATCTGAGTGACCTGTACCGCGTCACTGTCAAATAAGTTTTGGGCTGTACTATTCGTTTTGACCGTGCTGACTTTGACATGGTTAATGTGAACCGACTTTTTGTCGTAGTAATACTTATTTTTAGTATAGTTCCAAGTATCACTAGTACCATCCCAAGCCTTCAACACGTATGGGCCATTCGACAACGTTTTAGCCGATGAGGTCCCGTACTTGTTCCCATACTTTTCCGTGAATTTTTGATTTAAAGGATAAATTTCAGTTGCCAAGCGGTAATTAAAATACGGCACCTTTTGGGTCAGCGTGAATTGTAACTTATATTTACCTAAAGCCTTAACGCCCAATGTCTTCACGGCCTTTTTGCCAGCAGTAATGGCCGTCGCATTTTCAATTTCCGCGACATGCCCAACTTCTTGTGACTTCGTGGCTGGATCAACTTGGCGTTGCAACGAATATACAAAGTCCGCGGCCGTAACTTTGACCCCATTCGACCACTTCGCATTGTGACGTAAGGTAAAGGTATACGTCTTACCACCGTTAGTCGGTTTTACGATTTTAGTCGCAATCGCTGGCACCACTTTACCGTTGGCGTTAGTCGTATACAGACCTTCCATCACTTGCGCAATCGCGGCCTGACTGACAATGTCATCCGCCTTATTTGGATCAGCCGTGGCAATGGCTTGTGAAGCGGTGACGTGTAACGTTTTATCTTTTTGACTAGATTGACTACTATTTGACGAACAACTGGCTAAAACTAACCCCAAAGCAACTAATCCAACACCCGTAACCCATTTTTTAGTTGTCTGCATCTCACTAACCCCGTTTCCTTAAAAGACTAATTACTGACCGCTGGTGGCAATGAACCCCGCAAATAATTGGGCCATCAGTGGATTAACTTGTTGCATCATTTCCGGATGCCACTGCACGCCGAGTTGTAAGCCACCAGCGGTGGATTCAATTGCTTCAACAACTTGGTCAGCAGCTGTGGCAACGACCTTAAACCCTGGTGCAATTCGATGTAACGTTTGATGATGAAATGAATTGACCGTCAATTTAGTGGTCGTTAAATACGTCGCTAATTGGCTCGGCGCTGTAACGGTTACATGATGCATTCCATAAGCTGGTAATTGCGCCTGCATATGTTTCAACGTCCCTTGACCGGCTGGCATGTAACTTAAATCTTGATAGATTGTCCCACCATACGTGGCGTTCAAAATTTGCACGCCGCGACAAATGCCTAAGATGGGCTTATGCGCGGCATGCACAGCTTTAATCAACCGTCCCTCATACGCATCGCGCTGCGGGTCAATATCGCCTAATTTTGCCAGTGGTTCCGCGCCATAAGTTAGTGGATCCACATCCTCACCACCGCATAACAACAACCCATCGATCAAACTGACGTACTTACTAATCGCGTCATCATCTAAGGTCACCGGCAACATTAACGGTAGTCCCCCATTATCGGTAATCGACCGTAAGTATTCGCGATTCACATAATCACGTTTTCGGCCGGGAAACATGTGACTGTCAACGGTCACCACGCCTGGTGCAATTCCAATTACTGGTTTTGTCATTTTCTACTCCCTCTTAGCCCAATAAAAAAGCCCTGCATGCAAGTTTTGCACACAGGGACGAACAAAGTCGTGGTACCACCCCGAGTTTATGACTGATCAGTCATCTCATAACACCAAAATTCGATGTCAGGGATCATAACGGATCCTGCCGGACTATTGGCTTGCACCGCTAGTCATCGCTCCGAGCTCATCTTCAGTTAACTGGTCTTGCTACCCTCACACTATTAGTAGTCGCTGTTCAAGACGCCTTAACTTACTCTTCTCATCAATACGTTTATTCGTGAAATTAAAATGTAATGGCTATTTGATTAGTTACAGATTAAGATTAATTATTTCGAATGTCAACCCTCAAGTTCTGCAAACAAAAAAACGCTAGTCAGTCGCACATCCGACCAGCGTTGCGTTCATAAATTTAAATATGTCCGGGAAATTATTCCTCAAACGGTGCAGCTAACATGGCCCAAACCGTCCGTTGATAATCATCACTATTTGCTAACATGGAAATAACCGCCGCCCCAGCCGCACCGGTAGCCGCAATCGCCGGTAACTCATTTTCAGTAATCCCACCAATCGCCACAATCGGATAATGGGATACTTGGACGAGTTGGGCTAATCCAGCTAACCCGACGACGGGGTCAGCGTCTAATTTAGAGGTCGTTGGAAAAATGGGCCCACTCCCCAAATAAGCAATCCCGGCAATCTGATTGGCTTGCTCAACTTCTGCTAATGTCGAGCATGATAAGCCCACAAACATTTGCTGCCCCACTTGTTCAAGCACCCGTTGCACTTGGTCATCACTTTGCCCAACATGAATGCCATCTGCCTGTAAAGCGAGTGCCAAATCTACATCGTCATCGACAATAAATGGCACTTCCGCCGCGGCACAATGTTCACGTAATTCCTGGCCTAATTGATATCGGGCCGCTGTGGTCAGTTGGCTAGCCCCCTTATCACGGAATTGATAGGCCGTAATGCCAGCCGCTAAAGCTTGATCAACGACCGTCACTAACGACTGACCGACAACATCTTGCGTGCCACAAACAAAATACGCCCGGAGTTGGTTGGCTTCAAATTTTAGCGTCATCACTCGTCACCTCAGTACTTGGCGTTGCCCAGTGGTTTAACGGCCCGTGACCATGCCCGACTTGAATCGTCGCGGCAATCGTGGCCGTCACATAAGCCTTAGCCGTCTTAATTGCGGTAGCCATCGGTTGGCCTTTAGCTAATTCTGCAGTTAAGCAGGCCGACAAGGTATCCCCCGTGCCATGTGTCCGCACCGTATCTGTCCGCGGTGCCGATAACCAAAACGCCGACCCATCGGCCAATAAAACAAAGTCTTTAGCTAACGTTGGCTGGGCTTCATGACCACCCTTGATGATGACATTTTTAGCGCCTAGCTGTTGCAGCGCTTGACCAGCCGCCACCATACCGGCTTCATCGCTAATCGTCAAACCAGTCAGTTGCTCCGCTTCTGGTAAATTAGGCGTCACGACGGTAGCTAACGGAATCAACTCGTCACGCACCGTAGCGACTGCATCGGCCGCAAGTAAGGCCGCGCCACCTTTAGCAATCATGACCGGGTCAACAATGACTGGCCCAAAATCATAACGCTGCAAGTTGGCGACGACGGCGTGAACGTGTTCCGCATCGGCTAACATCCCCGTTTTGCACGCTCGAATTTTTAAATCCGCCGCTAACGACGCAAACTGTTCATCAATCAATTTAGTTGGCAAGGCCATGAAGTCTTGAACGCCCAGCGTATTTTGCGCGGTAACGGCCACGATGACTGCCGTCCCAAAAACGTGCCGGGCTTGCATCGTCTTTAAGTCGGCCATCACCCCAGCGCCACCACCGCTATCCGTCCCAGCAATCGTCAATACTTGTGGAAATTCATTTACCATGCCTATCCCTACTTTCCTGAACTAACGCGACTGACATTTTCCAATTCCTCAGCCGTTACTAAACTTAATTTATCAATCAATTCGATGGCAAAAGTCGCTGGGCGATTAGCCGTCATTTGGCTTGCCACTAACTCACCTGTGCCGGCAAAGGTCAAACACGCCATTTGGGCCGCCGCCAATAATTGGTCTGGGCAAATGGCTGCAAAAGCCGCCACCATTGCGGATAACATGTCACCAGAACCGACATGTAATTGAAATAACGGCGTGCCATTTTTAACTTGGATGACTTGCTGACCATCCGTAATAACATCCGTCGGCCCGGATAAAATCACGACACAGCGTTGTTTGACTGCACAAGCTTGTGCAATCTGGACCAAATCGGCTTGACCACTGCCGGCATCAATGCCGCGGGCCTGCCAGTCGATACCTGCTAAGGCTGCAATTTCACCGGCATTACCACGAATAATGTCCACTTTGACAGTTTGTAGTAAATCTTGCGCCACTTGTTGCCGATAAGGAATCGCCCCCACTGCTACTGGGTCTAAAATGACCGGTTTATGATGCAAATTAGCTAATTGACCAACCGCTTGCATCTGGGTCACTTGGGCCGTCGTTAACGTGCCCATATTTAAACAAACTGCCCCGGCAATTTGCACCATCGCCTCGGCTTCTTGCGGCTCGGCTGACATAATTGGTGACGCCCCAATCGAGTTTAAACTGTTGGCGACATCTTGTACCGTGACAAAGTTCGCGATGTTAAATACAATCGGATTTTTTGCTCGTAAAGTTGCCAATAGTGATAAGTCCATTTCAAACTCCTCCTCAATCGTCCGTAAGCACAAAAAAACGACGCCCCTTCAACTTGCGTTAAACGGGGCGTCGCCAATTAATCAGCTGTGACACTTTCCCTACGCAAGTCTGAACTTACAGGTTCAAAGGGATCAGCACTTACAGCGCTATCTCAGCCCATTTTTGGACACCCCTAGTGTACTAAGTACTTTTAGTGTAGCGATTGTAACCGCTAACGTCAACTAGCAACCGACACAACTTGCAAAAGTTATCCGGGCAGTTGACCAGCCATTGATTAACCTAGCTAAACTTTGCTATCATTAAGTTGTTAGACCCACTGTCCATCAAAGTGGTTCGCTGAGCGTTTTTGGCGAATAATTGATGACTTAAAGAGAGGGAGTGGAACTTATGATTAATCCAAATGGTGCCATTCATCGTGGTTGGAACCGGCGACTTGTTACCGGTAAGACCTTAGCTGAATGTGACGAAAAACTCGTCACTTATTTAAATGGTAGATTGCAAATTTAATCCGAATTTTTGGACAAATTGTTCAGCATAAC
>NZ_AYGX02000175.1:0-47430 GCF_000498955.2 Lactiplantibacillus fabifermentans DSM 21115
GTAGAGCGCTTGACTGTTAATCAAGATGTCGACGGTTCGAGCCCGCCTGTCGGAGTGACAGTAGATGTTGGCCCTAGTGTTAACATCTTTTTTATATCATGCCGGCTTAGCTCAGTTGGTAGAGCATCGGTATCGTAAACCGAGGGTCATCAGTTCGACTCTGGTAGCCGGCACTCATGAAGACGAGATTAATTTTTCGTCTTTTTTTGCGTCTTCATTTAGAAGTCAGGTATTTTAAAATGATCACCGTTTTTTGTACATTGTAACCAAAATCGATTTTTAGCCGTGGCAGTGCCAGACCCCACCGTTACGAGCTCTGCCGGCGTCGTTTGTTTAATTAGATAATGGCCTAATTTAAAGGTGCATAATCGCATGCATACGCCTAAAAAGTTGCAGATATGTCGTAATTAAAATTAGAAATTCATGTTATAAGTATTTTAATGTAAGCGGATAACTTTGCCGTGATGACTGAATTCCCCCGTGATTCCGGGATTTTGAGTCTATGTTTAATATGAGAATGATTTTATTTAATGGATTTCTCATTAAAAATCAATTAAAAGCATTGTTGAATAAGATTAAGGCTAGTATAATAGTTATTATGTTTAATTAAGAAACAACTTTTGTTACTTTTAAACGAAGTTCCATCTGTTTGATTAAGTTTGGAGGAAATTCATTTGGATAATGAACAAAAACTGGATCGATCGTTTTTAGGCCAACCTCGTGGCTTACGGACATTGTTCTTCACGGAAATGTGGGAACGATTCAGTTACTACGGTATGCGGGCGCTGCTCATCTACTACATGTACTACAGTGTCAGCCAAGGCGGGTTAGGTTTTAACCAAACCACTGCCGCATCAATTATGTCAATTTACTCGGCGTTAGTTTACGTTTCGAGTGTGTTAGGTGGATTCTTATCTGACCGGGTTTGGGGCAGTCGTAAGACGGTCTTTATCGGTGGAATTTTAATCATGGTTGGTCATATGGTCTTATCATTACCATTTGGCGCACCAGCCTTGTTCATTTCAATTGCGTTTATCGTGATTGGGACTGGGTTATTGAAGCCTAACGTTTCGGATATGGTCGGTCAACTTTATTCACCAGAAGATCGGCGTCGTGACGCCGGTTTCAGTATTTTCGTCTTTGGGATTAACTTAGGTTCATTAGTATCCCCATTCTTAGTTGGACGGATTGGGTTAAACGTCAACTTCCATTTAGGCTTCTCATTAGCCGCTATTGGGATGTTCTTCGGTTTACTTCAATACTACTTCGACGGTAAGAAGACGTTGAGCAAAGACAGTCTTTATCCAACCGACCCATTGCAACCAGGCGAAATGAACAAAGTCGTTCGTCGGGTAATCTTGGGCGTTGTCGGGATTGGCTTGATCTTATTATTAATGTTCTTAATGAACGCTTTAACCTTGGAAAATGTTATTTCACTTATTAGTATTCTCGTTATCTTAACACCAGTGGCGTACTTCACGTTGATGTTAACTTCTGAAAAAACTAACGCGAAAGAACGTTCACGGGTACGCGCTTATATTCCATTATTTATCGCTGCGGCCTTATTCTGGGCCATTGAAGAACAAGGTTCCGCCGTCTTGGCATTGTTTGCCGCTGACCGGACCCGCTTAGATTTCTTAGGCTTGCATTTAGCAGCCTCTGACTTCCAAAGCTTGAACCCCTTGTTCATTATGATTTACACGACACCATTTGTTTGGTTATGGACGAAATGGGGTAAGAAACAACCTAGTTCACCGGCTAAGTTTGCGACTGGGTTAATCTTCGCCGGGGCGTCATACTTAATTATGGCGATGCCAGGTGCGTTATTTGGGACAGCTGGTAAAGTTAGCCCATTATGGTTAGTTGGTAGCTGGGCCGTTGTTGAAATCGCTGAAATGTTGATTTCACCAATTGGTTTGTCAGTAACGACTAAGTTAGCTCCAAAGGCGTTCGCTTCACAAATGATGAGTATGTGGTTCTTGGCTGATTCGGCTGGGAGTGCCGTTAACGCGCAAATCGTGCGGTTCTACTCAACGAAGACCGAAGTCCCATACTTCGCGACGATTGGGATTGTCAGTGTCATCTTAGGGATTGTGCTCTTTATGATGGTACCAATGATCAAACGCGCGATGAAGGGCGTACTTTAAAAATGATTTTTTCAAAAGATGTGTTATCTTAATTGATAGCACATCTTTTTTGATTGAGGGGGCGCACCATGACAGTTCGAGTCGCATTTACTAGTGATAATCATTTTGACGTGAATCGCGTTGATCCGCAGGCGATGATGACCGCCCAGGCCGAGTATTTATTGCAACAACACGTGCAATGGTATTTGATTGCGGGGGACTTATTTAATGATTTTCAGCGCAGTCAGCAATTTGTCGTCGATTTACAGGCTAAATTAAGCTATCAGACGCAAGTTCTCTGGATTGCGGGTAATCATGACATGGTGCACGGCGTAAGCTTTGATGAGCTCGAAAAGGGCCATTTTAACGGCTACCTGCATAACCAGTTCGTCGATATCCCGAATACGGATTGGCGCATCATTGGCAACAACGGGTGGTATGATTACCAATTTGCCAGTCAACTGGATAAACCGGCCGCCGATTTTGAACAATGGAAACGGGGCTTTTGGATTGACCGCGCCATTGAACAACCAATGACCGACCAGGAACGGGCTGATTTAGCGTTACAACAAACGGCAGTTCAGTTGCAGGCAGCGCAGGCGGCTAACAAGCACGTCATTTTTATGACGCACTTTGTTCCGCGCACAGATTATATCCACTATTCAACGACCCATCCCTTTTGGAATATGGCCAATGCGTTACTCGGCACGCCCCGGATGGGGGACTTGTTAAATCAATATCAAGTGGACCACGTGTTGTTTGGTCACACCCATCTCCATCCAGCGCCATTAAAAATCGAGAATACGACCTATTATGATCAAGCAGTGGGCTATGGCCTCAAGCGCATCAACGAATGGCAGGAGCCAACCTTCATGGCTGAATGGCGTCGGGATACGTTTTTACTCGATTTGGAAGAAAAAACAAAAAAACTTTCAAAAAAGGGTTGATTTTTTATTCAAAATTATGTATTCTAATATAGTTGATTGATTCACGGAGGGGTAGCGAAGTCTGGCTAAACGCGGCGGACTGTAAATCCGCTCCTTCGGGTTCGGTGGTTCGAATCCACTCCCCTCCATTTTATTATTGGGCTATAGCCAAGTGGTAAGGCAACGGGTTTTGATCCCGTGATGCGCTGGTTCGAACCCAGCTAGCCCAATTAGAAATAATTGGTAGTCGTTATATTAAGCTTAAACGCTTGGTATAACGACTTTTTTATTTGTTTAGATTTTAACATCACCGCGCTGAGCATTAGATATTTAAGGAACACGTCAGTTGAGAGATATATGCGCGGCGACAGCTGGTCATCAGCAGGCGCCTAATGACTTAGCTACTTAGTTGACAGTTCCACGTGACCTCATAAAGTATGCCAAAAAGCGTGAATTTTTATACGCCCTTACAAATACATCTATTTTATGAGTAAGATAAAGGGCCCCTAATCGTTAGCGTGATTCCGCTTGACGATTAGGGCCCCTTTTTTGGTTACGCAGGCTTTAATTGGTTGTAATTACTGTGCCAGCGTCCGCCAAAATGACTGCCGATAATACCATAGTAAGCCGCCGGAAATAATAATGATGATTGCGAATACGATAAGGTTTATTAGGAATGCCAAGGCTGACTGGCTGCCAATTAGCCAGCTGTAAATGCCGATAATGATGGCACCGGCAATGGCGCCCGCCATAGTGCCCAGCACTAACCCAATATTTCCGGACCCGCGATTGAATAATTGGGTCACGTTGGTCCAATTCGTTGAGCGTAAGTGATAATCGCGAATGAAGTAATGTTGCGACATCAAGTAGGTGCCCCAAGTGACGCCTAAAATTAACGCTAAGCTTAATAGTAGTGGTAACCGAGTAACTAGGGCCACGATGAGAGCAATAATTGCCGTGATGGCTGTTTGGAGGCCATAGCCCCAGTAAAACTTCTGCCACAAGTATTGTGAGGTCGAGATAGGCAACGCCTTAATAAATTCAAAATTCATTTTATCCAACGAAATAATATTAGCAACTAGCGTAGTTTGGTTGACCGTAATTACCGCCAAGAAGATCCCAACGGTGAACCAAACGCCTAACCAGTTCAATGACAGCTGGCTAAAGTTACTAGCAGAACCCGAAAAGAGCCATGGGAAAATTAAGATAATCGGCATGAGAATCGAAGTCGAAAATAGTTGAAACACTAAATTAGGCTCTTTGAGCACTTGCAGCTGATAACTGTTGAGCATCTGCTTAAGCCCGTGACGTTGATGGTGCTGCCGTTTAACGTGGGCCGGGGTTGACGCTAAGGCTGTATTTACCAAGGTCAACTGCTCAACTAAGTGGGCCAAGACATATTGACGCGTTAACAGTGCTAATACGAGGGACAGGCCCACTAAAGTGCCTAAAGCAAGCAGGCTGGTCGTACTCGTGGGCACGGTGAAAATTTTAAAAATCGGGAATAACGGTGTCAACACGGCATGGTCCAGCTGGTTCGGGTTATTCGAGCCGTGATTGAGGAAAAATAGCCCGCCTAAGATGAGGATGAGGTTCAGGGCCAGCATCAAATTCATGACGACTTTTTGATGTTGCTGAAATAGTTTTAGCTTCGTTAAACCGAAGACTAGCAGCGAACATAACATCAAAATCAGGCTTAAGATCAACGCGTAGACAATGATGGTTAAGAGTAGCGCGCTGACGATAAAGACGTGGGCGCGAATGGCGGTTAACGCAAAGATTAACATTAGTGGGGTTGTGAATGGAATAGTGTTTAAGACAACGACGAGCAATTTGCTAATAAAAATTTCGTGATTGCGAAAGGGGAGCGGCAAGTAGGCGACTAAATCGTTACCGGCGAAAAAAACGTTATAAATTCCCGAGATACTTTGCGAAATGCCTAGCAAGATGAATAGCGCCACATAGAACGTAAACATCCCCGGGAGTTTGCTAAAATCAAACATCACCAGCGACAATCCGTAAATCCCTAAAAAAATCAGCACATTCCAATAAAACTGATGCGTCAATTTTTGCGTCAAGACCTTACCGGTGGCGCCCTTTTTTCGTAAGCGGTCCGTGGCTTGCGGATTCAATAATCTGAGGTTGACCGCTAGCAACGCTCGCAGCTGTTGTTTATTCATGCGGCTCACCTTCGATTTCATCGACTAGTTGACCATTGGCCGCCTGACCAGCCATCTGTAAATAAATGGTCTCCAGTGATTGTTCCGGATGGACTGCTAATAATTGACTGACCGAGCCATTATAAATGAGTTCGCCCTTTTTTAAGATGGCTAACTGATCACAAAGTTGTTGAGCGGTATCGAGATTATGTGTTGAGAAAATAACGGTCCGACCCTTGGCGGCGTGGGCTTTCATTAGTTTTTTTAAGTCAAAGGCCGCTTGGGGGTCGAGTCCTTGTAGCGGTTCATCCAAAATCCAAATATCTGGATCTGGCAATAATGCGCCGATTAAAATCGCTTTTTGCCGCATCCCATGCGAATAGCTAGCCATGGGTTCTTCGGCGTGGGCCCCCATATCGAACAAAGCGACTAATTGTTGTCGGCGCTGTTGGACGTCCGCCGCCGATTGATTATAAGCGGCGGCTAGCAATTCCCAATATTCGACGGCCGAAAGTTGTAAGAAAATATCGGGCGTATCGGGAACATAGGATATTTTTTCTTTGCAGGCTTGCCGATTTTGCGCCAAGTCTAAGCCATCAATGATAATTGAACCACTTGTTGGGTTGATAATGCTGACTAAACTTTTGAGCGTCGTCGACTTACCGGCGCCATTATGGCCTAAGAAGCCAAAAATTTGGCCGGGTGCAATCTGTAAGGATAGTTGGTTTAACGCCAGCTGATTCCCGTATCGCTTCGTTAAATCGTGAATTTCAATCATGAGCTGATTCCCCCTATTAGTCATGGATGCCATTATTATACCTAAGAAAACCCTTTACAAACAGCGCAATAATTGCGATTTGGCTGCATAACGCTCGGATTGGCCATTGTTTTGATAAATAAAATTAAAAACTTTTTGGACCGTCGTCCGCTTAAAAATGGCGATACCCGTGACTGGAATCGTTGTTGAACGCGGGTGCTTATTTGGCCGTGATTGAAAATATAAATTATTAACAGTGCTTCAATTTATAACTAGTTCGTTAATGGGATAGTGTCTGGTGGTATCTTAAGCGGATTGACGGGGCCTAAGCTGGTCCGGGTATAATTAAGCATCAAATGAGTAGGGGTGGCGACATGCGCTTTATTTTGATTCCAGCAACGCTCGCGGGATTACTAGGAATACTAGTGGGCCAATACGGGATAACTAGTTTAATTCGCCGATTAGTGCTTGGTATTCACGGGGATAAGTATTTGGCCACGTGGGCGGAGCGAATCTGGCATCGCCGCGTTAGTCGGGCGGTCCTGATTGGATTGGCGGTCATTATTTTAGGCTTGGGGACGGGCCAAGCGACGCAGTTTTATTTATTTAATGGCGCCTACTTTTGGGTCGCCATTTTATCGGCCGGCTTATATGGGCTGCTGTTTATTTTACCGTGGTTGACGTTACTGTTAGGGTACCGGCATTCCTATAACTTGGTCGGCTTACTGGCGGTGAATTTGGGTACCGGGACCGTTGCGGTCTGGATTGGGTTATTACTGACGGCGGGCAACAAACTCTTTGACGATGAGGGTGGCGTTAGTTATCACATGGCCAATGTGCCTTTAAAAAAGGTCACTATCGGATTATTAGTCGGTTATTATGTGGTGGCGTTGCTGGGGCTAGTAGTCGTGAGTAATCAGTATTGGGCGCAACGGCGAGCGGCCCAACCCGCTAAGCTCCAAGTAGTCGGCCAACATCGTCCGGGGCGGCTAACCCCAGCTCACACGGCCCTCGTCGTTGCCAGTGGGCCGCTGATATTTATCGCGGCGATGCAACTAGTTGATAATATCATTGGGGCATCAATGTTTAAGCTGTTGACGAGTATTTTGTTCATTCCAGCAACGCTGACTTTAGTAATTAGCTTGATTAGTTGGGGCTTTTTGCGTTCTTCGCGTCAGGGGGTCCGAGTGGTGAGCTTAATTAGCTATACGATTTTATCCATTATCAATTTATTAGGCACTTATTTGTTCACCGCTTCCGGATGGTCGCGGTTTGCAGGCGATACGAGCGGTCATTTGGGCGTGTTATTACGCTTGAACGCGTTGCCGATAATGCAAGTCGGGTTGTGGCTATTAACCGTGTTCGCTTGGTTAGTCCCATACTGGTTATTTTATCGGCGGCAACATGCGTCTAAAAACGCCGAGTAGCTTAAGCAGCTATGGCGGCGTTTTGGACACGACTATTAGTGACCGGATGGCTAATTATTGGCGGGCTTTTCGGCTTGTTGGCCGTAAAACCATAAGTACGCACCGTAAAGGGCATTGATCAGCATGATGATTTGTAAGACGAACATCGAAGTGGCGGCCGGACTGACCGTCTTTAGTTGGTTGAACCAAATGATGACGTTAATCAGATCCAGCGTAATCCAAGCGACCCATTGCGAACGGTAGCCGTAAGTCATGAGGACTTGGCCGACGATGCCTAACGGGAGTAACGTCGCATCTAAGTAAACTTGGGTGCCATGGAGTCGTTTACTAAAGTACAACACAATCGCGTAAATAACTGCCGTGACGACAAACCAAAAGAGCCCGTCTAACCAGCTAAATTTGCGCGAAGCCAGTTCACTTTGGTCGCCTTGTTCGTTAAGCTGCGTGTGCCAAACGGCCATGCCAACGAATTGCATGATGACGTAAAAGCTTTGCGAAGCGATGTCGCCAATTAGTCGGTTATTGATGGCAATCACCAGCCAGACGGCGCAGCCTAAAAGCCCCCAACTGTAATTGGTTAAGCGGCCTTGGTCGACTAAAATCAAGTTTAAGACGACCGCCATTCCAGTGATTAGGCCAATCCAACCGTTGAAGCCAAAGTCTTGGCCAAACAGGAATGAGCCAATGGTAGCGAGTAGCATCAGGCTCATCATGAGTTTCGTAATGGGCCATAGCGTTTTGAGTTCGTGCACGTTACGTTGGAAGCTGAAGACTTCCCGTAACGCGGCGGGCAAGGCGTGCCAGCCGTTAATAATAGCGGTACCCCAATGATGATGAATAAAAATATTTTCCATGAAATAAAACACTCCTTAATTGTTTTTAGACAGCCGTATTCGGATGCAACGCTGTTCGGTCAAATAGTCGTTGCTAAATAGCCTAATTGTTACGTTGTCAATCTGCAATCAAGTTTGTGTAAATTTCTGGTATTGGCGCGTGAATTTTTCAGTCTGTTGATAGGTTAAGTTAACATTTACAAAAATGGCTAAAAGTTTTACAGCAGAGGCAACGCGCTGTATAATGCATTTGTAGATAAAACAAAAACATCGGTATCACAATACCGAATACCCTTAGCTATTTCAGTAGCGAAGGGTATTTTTTTACGCAAATGTATTGCGCAATAAGTGTGGCATTTGGAAATTGACGTTAAATTAAAGCGTGAACTCGGGATGAGGGCTGATTGTTTTTCGATGACATGGAGTCGAGTTATTCCAGATGGTGTCGGTGACGTGAATTGGCATTTTATGACCGCTGCGCTGGGTGATATGGCGACCATTAGATAGAAGCGTGCCGGACTTAATCGGCGGTTGAAAAGTGGTATCAACAGGTAATTAAAACTAATGGTCGTGAGTTGAATTAGGTGAAGTGGTTAGTCCTGCGAAGTTGAGATTAACCACTTTTTGAGTTGGCAGAAAAGCAAGCTGATTGAGTGTCAGTTTGTTACTAGTTTGTGCGATAATGAGGCTAAATTACGTTTGGAGGGGAATGTGGATGCAGCAACTGATTCTAATTCAACACCCGGAAGCCCAACATCATTTGAATGGCATGGTCGGTTCTTGGACTGATTGGCCATTAACAGCAGCTGGCGAAGCGACGGCTACTCAGATTGGCAAAAAACTGGCGCCGATACTGGCGGCCCATGACTTTGAAAGCTACTGTTCGGATTTGACGCGGACCAGTCAGACGATCGCGGCCTTGCCGGTAACGGATGTTCATTTTTCAGCTCAATTACGCGAACAAAACTTAGGTGTCGCGGTCGGCCAAACGCGGCAATGGGAATTTGAACACGCGCAAGAGGTTCACGATAAGTCCGAACGGCGCTTTGAAGGGGCGGAATCGGAACTTGAGTTTGAACAACGCGTCCAGCAGTTTTATGAACAAACGCTGTGTGACAATCCGCATGACCTGCTAGTTGTATCGCATGGTGGGTGGCTGCGAAAATTGATGCCGCTGCTTATGGGACAGCCAGCAGTCAATGTTTGGGGCGCTCCGGGTGGGGTTTCATGGTTTGAAAGAAATGTTGGCGAAACTAATTGGTACATTAAACGTATCAATGATTTATCGCTCCAGGTTTGATGGTAGTCAGGTGGCCGAATCTAAATAAGTTGAGGCTTTACAAGTTCGTCACCGATTTGTACGATATTAATAAGTAAATAAAACGTCACGACGAGGAGTTTTTTGATGAAAATTGGATTTTTAGGCGCCGGCAATATGGGCCGCGCTATTATTGATGGTTGGTTGAAGATGGACGCAGTAGCGCCGAGTGACTTATACATTCACAGTGCGCATCAAGTGAGTTATGAACCATATGCGCAAGCGAACGGCTTGAATGCCATGGATTCAAATTTAGCGGTCGCTGAAGCGGCGGACGTGATTGTCTTGGCCGTGAAGCCTAATATTGCTTTAGACGTTTTAAAGAGCGTTAAATCAGCTATTACAGGTGATAAATGGGTTGTAACGATGGTTTCTGGCTTACAATTAGCTGATTATGAAGCTGCGGTTGGACAAGTGCCCGTCTTACGGATTATGCCAAACGTGAATGTCGCGATTGGTGCTGGGATGACCGCCTTGATTGGCAACGATGCTTTGACGGCAGACCAATATGCCGCGGGGCAAAAGTTATTCGATGCCATTGGCCAGACGAGTGAAATCGCTGAAAAAGATTTTAGTACCTTTTCAGCTTTAGCTGGGAGTTCGCCAGCTTACATTTACTTCTTTATTGATGCCATGGCTCGCGCCGGCGTTAAGCACGGCTTGAGTAAAGCGGCCGCTGATAAGATTGCGGCGCAAGCAACGTTAGGTAGCGCTAAGATGGTCTTAGAATCTAACAAGATTCCGTTCGACTTGATTGATCAAGTTTCTTCACCGGGTGGCACGACGGTGGCCGGCTTATTGGCGATGGAAGAAGCTGGATTTATGACTTCGGTGGTTAAAGGGATTGATGCGACGATTGCTAAGGAATTGGGCGAAGATTAAGTTGGCTGTTTGAGGTTGTCGATGATTAAATAAATTATATTCGGTGACCAGTTTGTGGGTTTGGCGAGATGCTGCCCGCGGATTTAGATGACATTATGTTTTTTTGAAACGTGTTCCGACCGGCAGCGGCCTGTGCTTGCTATGCTAACCACCGAATGCCCAACCCGCATTAGGTGGTTAGCTAGGCAATGCTCGGGATTGGTGCTGCTTAATTAGACGACATTATGTTTTTTTGAAACGTGTTCAGCCCAACTGAGTCCTGCGCTTAGCTATGCAGTCACATCACCCGGGAAAGTGCACCCGGATAATATGACTGCACGGCTAATGCTCAGACTCAAAGCGTTGGGCTGAACACTCTTGCATTTTTGGTCTATACCGATTATAATAGAACCATTCAATCCAAGGAGGAATAGTTCATGAGCAAAGTGTTAAAGCATGCCATCATCTATACCGGTTTAGAAAAAATCGATGACGGTTATATTCGTTTCGGTAAGGAAATTGAAGCGGTGGGGCCGATGGACGAATACGTCGCCCAACCAGATGATGATATCGAATTTGTCAGTGGCAAGACGATTGTCCCTGGCTTTATCGATGTGCATAGCCATGGTGGTTATAGTTTTGATTCGATGGATGGGAATCCAGCCGAAATTAATGAAATGGTTAACGACATGGTGGCACGCGAAGGGATTACTTCATACTTCTGTACCACAATGACCCAATCTAATGAAAATTTGGATCATTCTATGGAAGGTATCAATAAGGCCGCTGAAGAAAACCCAGTTATCCAAGGGGTTCATTTGGAAGGGCCATTCATTTCAGCAACCTTTAAAGGGGCCCAACCTGAAAAATACATCAAGAATCCAAATGTTGAATTACTCGACAACTGGAACAAATTATCTGGCGGCCGCGTTAAGTTAATTACTTACGCACCCGAAGATGAAGGTTCTCGCGAATTTGAAAAGTATTGCTTGGAAAATGGCATCGTGCCTTCAGTTGGTCACAGTAATGCCACTCGTGAACAATTATTAGCAAGTAAAGCAACTCACGTGACGCATTTATACAATGCCCAACGTGAATTCAAGCACCGCGAACCCGGCGTTACTGGGCATGCCATGCTTGAAAACAACATGTATTGCGAGTTGATTTGTGACGGGTTCCATATCGTACCTGACATGATCAAATTAGCTTACGAACAAAAGGGTGTTGACCGGATCGAATTGGTTACCGACTCGATGCGTGCCAAAGGCGAACCCGATGGTGTGAGTGAATTAGGTGGGCAAAAAGTTATCGTTAAAGATGGCCAAGCGCGCTTGGAAGCTGGTAACTTAGCCGGTTCCGTGTTAACTTATATTAACGCCTTCAAAAATGTACAACGTTTTACTGGCTGTGGCATTGCCGAAGCTGTTAAAATGTCATCTGTTAACCAAGCGCGTGAATTTGGTTTAACTAAGAAGGGGACCTTGGAAGCTGGTAAGGATGCGGACATCAATATCTTGGATGCTAACCAAGACTTAGTCGCAACTTATAGCTACGGTCAAAAAGCAGTTAAATAAATTATTAGAAGTAAGGGATGAGTACCATGAGTTCGCCAATTTATATTCAAATTCACAACCAAATTAAGCAAGCCATCGAAGCCGGACGCTGGGCTGTTGGTGACCGAATTCCATCTGAACGTGAGCTGGCTAGTCAGTTTGATGTTAGTCGGATGACGTTACGCCAAGCGATTCAGACGTTGGTTGATGAAGGGATACTAGAACGGCGAGTGGGCGCCGGCACCTTTGTTGCTAACCAAAAAGTGCAAGAAAAAATGTCCGGGGTTACCAGTTTTACCGACCTCATGCTGGCGCAAGGAAAAGTTCCTTCGAGCAAAACGATTTCGTATCACGTCACGAGTCCGTCGCTATCCGAAAGTGAAAAACTAGCCCTCAAGCCTAACGAGCAAGTGCTACGGATGGAACGAATTCGCTATGGCGATGATACGCCCATTTGTTTTGAAGTTGCGACGGTGCCCGAACGGCTCGTTAAGCAATTTACTAAAGACGAGATTACCAGTTCGCTATACCGGACGTTGGAAGAAAAGGCGGGGTATATTCCCGGCAAAGCCCAACAAACGGTTTCCGCGATGTCCGCTTCCGAACGAATTGCCGAATATTTGTCGGTCCGCCGTGGCGACGCATTATTGCGCTTGCGGCAGATTTCATACTTACAGACGGGCGAACCGTTTGAGTATGTCCGGACCCAATATGTGGGGAATCGCTTTGAATTCTATTTAGAAAAATAAATGTATTTAGTGCACGTCAAAAATGCCGACCGATGAACTTTTTCATCAGTCGGCATTTTTTAGTTGGATGGTCGCAACGTGAATTTCGGTTATGATTGTTTCGCAATCTTTTTAACGAGCCGTAAGTAACGCGGTAAAACGAGCATGCGCTTGAAACGGCTCGGTTCTTTGATTAACCGGTAGAGCCATTCAATATGATGGTCTTGCCAAAATTTCGGTGCCCGTTTGACGGCGCCGGCTAAGACATCAAAGCTGCCGCCAACGCCCATCCACAAGCCATCGACGCGGTGGCGATATTTGGCAATGAAGAATTCTTGTTTCGGAAAACCAGTCGCGATGAAGATCATGTCCGGCTTGGCCGCACTGATTTGGTCTACGACGGTGGCTTCATCGTCGTAGTAGCCGTCTAAAGCGCCGGCAATGACTAAATTAGGGTACTGCGTTTTAACGGTCGCGACCACTTGTTTCAAGACTTCCGGTTTGGCGCCCAAAAAGAAGACGCGCTGACGCTGTTCGTGCCCCCATTGTAATAGGTCTAATAAGGTATCATAGCCCGTAATGCGTTCGGGGAGCGGCGTGCCGAGAATTTGCGCCCCTTGGATGACGCCGATGCCATCCGGGGTAATGTAGTCGGCTTGCTTCAGGACTTGTTGATAGTCGGGATGTTCACGGGCGTACATTAAAATTTCCGGATTCGCCGTCACCACGAAACGATTGTGATGCGCTAAAATATCTTGTTTTAATTGGGCGACAAAGGCAGCGTTAGTCGTGTTAATAAACGGAACATTTAAGATGGAAACAGTCGTAAAAGGTGCTGACATAGGCGGCCTCACTTTCTATTATTAGTTAAAGTATAGAGAAAACCGTGATTTCTGCAACTTTTTCAAGGGCAGAATCGCATTCTTTAAGTAAATAATGATAAAATAGGCTTATCTTTGTGTAATCGATATACACCTATTTATGAAATGGAGAATTAAACTCATGACTCAAATCTATCCGGATGATAGTTTTACCTTGCATACGGATGCTTATCAGATCAACATGATGCAAACTTATTGGAACCAAGGAATTCATAACAAGCACGCGGTGTTTGAAGTGTTTTTCCGCAAGATGCCGTTCCAAAATGGTTATGCCATCTTTGCTGGTCTTGAGCGAGTAGTTAATTATATCAATAATCTTAAGTTCACGGAGACGGATATTGCGTACTTACGTGAAACGGGGAATTATTCTGACGGCTTTTTAGATTATTTGAAAAACTTTAAGTTTGACGCCACGATTCGTTCTGTCCGTGAAGGCGACTTAGTCTTCAACAATGAACCGATGATGCAAGTTGAAGGCCCGTTAGCCACTTGCCAATTAATTGAAACGGCCTTATTAAACATCATTAATTACCAAACTTTGATTGCCACGAAAGCGGCCCGCATTAAATCAGTGGTTGGTGAAGACGGCTTATTGGAATTTGGGACACGCCGCGCGCAAGAATTTGACGCGGCCATTTGGGGCACCCGGGCCGCTTATATCGGGGGCTTCGATGCGACAAGCAATGTCCGCGCTGGTAAAATCTTCGGGATTCCAATCAGTGGGACGCATGCCCATGCCTTAGTGCAAACGTATCGTAATGATTACAAAGCCTTCAAGGCCTACGCCGAAACGTACCGCGACTGTGTCTTCTTAGTCGATACGTATGACACGTTACGCAGCGGGGTGCCGAGTGCGATTAAAGTTGCCAAAGAAATGGGCGACAAGATCAATTTCCAAGGGGTTCGCATTGATAGTGGCGATATGGCCTACATCTCTAAGCGGGTCCGCGAACAGTTGGATGAAGCGGGTTTCCCCGATGCCAAGATTTATGCGTCGAATGATTTGGATGAAAAGACCATTCAAAACTTGAAGATGCAAGGCGCTAAGATTAGCGTTTGGGGCGTTGGGACGAAGCTGATTACGGCGTTTGACCAACCGGCTTTAGGGGCGGTTTATAAGATGGTTTCGATTGAAAATGACAATCATAAGATGGTCGATACGATTAAACTTTCTAATAACGCTGAAAAAGTTTCTACGCCGGGTCGTAAACAAGTTTGGCGGATTACGAAGCGCGCCGATGGTAAGTCCGAAGGTGATTACGTCACGTTATATGACGAAGACCCCCGCAACGAAGATTCTATCTACATGTTCCACCCAAGCTTTACGTATATCAACAAAACGGTCAGTGACTTTGATGCCCGGCCAGTATTAATTCCGATTTATGACCAAGGTAAGCAAATCTATGATTTACCAGCCCTGGATGACATCAAAAAATATTCTTCAGACAGCTTAGACTCGCTCTGGGACGAATACAAGCGGGATTTGAATCCGCAAGATTATCCGGTCGACTTGTCACAAAAGTTGTATGATCATAAAATTAACATTATTCATTCTGTGCGTGACACGGTGAATAAGAAAGACTACTAGGAGGAATTTAGCCGATGCGGCCCTTACAAACAGAAATTATTAACGCGTTACACGTAGCACCTA
Source organism: Lactiplantibacillus fabifermentans DSM 21115 (assembly GCF_000498955.2). Classification (GTDB taxonomy): domain Bacteria; phylum Bacillota; class Bacilli; order Lactobacillales; family Lactobacillaceae; genus Lactiplantibacillus; species Lactiplantibacillus fabifermentans. The sequence continues at coordinate 15,221 of NZ_AYGX02000175.1, forward strand.
GCATTGACCCGGAAACTGAAATCCGGCGCAGTATTGATTTTTTGAAAGCCTATTTGAAGAAAAATACGTTCTTAAAAACGTATGTCTTAGGTATTTCTGGCGGCCAAGACTCCACGTTAGCCGGCAAAATGACTCAAATGGCGATTGCTGAAATGCGTGAAGAAACTGGCGATGACGCCTACAAGTTCATCGCGGTGCGTTTACCATACGGTGACCAAGCGGATGAATCAGATGCCATGGATGCCATCAAGTTCATGAACGCGGATGTCGTTGACCGCGTGGATATCAAACCGGCTACCGATGCGATGGTCACGGCCTTAGAAGCCAATGATTTAACCATCCACGACTTCAACAAGGGTAACATCAAAGCCCGTCAACGAATGATCGTGCAATACGGGATTGCCGGTGAATTACACGGTGCCGTAGTTGGGACGGACCACGCTGCCGAAGCAGTCACTGGTTTTTACACGAAATATGGTGATGGTGGCGCGGATATCGTGCCATTGTACCGGTTAGATAAGCGCCAAGGTCGTGCAATGCTGGAAGTATTGCAAGCACCAGAACACTTATACAAGAAGGTACCAACGGCCGACTTAGAAGACGACCGGCCGGCTTTACCAGACGAAGTGGCCTTAGGAGTGCACTATGATGATATCGACGACTACCTTGAAGGTAAAGACATCGAAACGTCTGCGGCTGAAAAGATTGAATCATGGTATTTAAAGACCGCCCACAAGCGGCACGCCGCCATTAGTGTTTACGACGATTTTTGGAAATAGCGTTATTTTGAAACGACATCTGATTAGGTGTCGTTTTTTTTGTTGGCGTGTGGTTCCGCCTCCAGCGACAAGTGGGCGCGCCGTGGGGGAGCCCTCGGGCCAAACAGCGGTCCCGAGGGCGCTTTTACGCCCAGCCAAAACCCATTGCTGGTCGAAAAAGTCGCCCCCAATACCTAGTTGGCCCAGACCACCAACTAGGCATTGCGACACGACGCGCCCACTTGTCGCTTACGGCTAAGGTTGTTGGTGAGTTGGAGAATAGCTATTTCACCGGTGTGTAGTAGTTGCATACTATTCCAGAATTGGATTGTGGGTAGAAACTCGTAACTTAGGATTATCAAGTTTTATGAATAGTACTCGAATTAGCATTTTGCTGGGGTGTTGTCCAATCTATATTGAATCATTTGTGCAGTTGGAATCTTAACTTATATTGCCGTCTGCTTTTGGGCCCACGGTCTGCCCCACGGCGCACGACCGCGTGGCGACGGGCGGCAATAACAGCTATCCCAAACCTGAATGAAATAAGTAGACAGCTCCGAATATATCCGGTATACTGATGACAAATATCCATAAGGGAGTAACTAGCGGTTATCCGCGGCAATATCGTCAGCAAGAATCGTCGAGTGACGTCTATCCGGTATTGTCTTAAATAGTGAGACTTATGTATGTTCACACAAATTTTTTGCGTGCATACATGAGTCTCATTTTTTATATTTTGGCGATATAAAAGATGAGACTCATGGGGATGCCAGAAGGGGAACTTACTATGTCAAACCAACCAAAGTACCAACAAACTTTGCCGGCCATCTATCAAGAACTTAAAACCGATGAGCATGGCTTAACGCAAGCCGATGCCGCGGCTCGGCTCGAACAATATGGGCATAACGTCTTAAATCAACAAAAGACGACGTCCATGCTCCAAAAATTTGGGGCGCAATTCAAAGATTTTATGATCATTGTCTTACTGGCAGCAGCGCTGATTGCCGCCTTTACTGGTGAAGTGGTCGATGCCATCATTATTTTGCTCGTGGTCGTGTTAAACGCGATTTTTGGGGTTTTCCAAGAATCCAAAGCCGAAGAAGCGATTAATGCTTTAAAAGAAATGGCCGCGCCTGATGCGACCGTCTTGCGCGATGGTGAGTTACAGACCGTCAAAAGTGACGCCTTAGTTCCCGGTGACATCGTAGCGCTGGAAGCCGGGGACAGTGTGCCGGCGGACTTGCGGTTGATTGAGAGTGCGTCGTTAAAAGTCGAAGAATCAGCGTTGACGGGTGAATCCGTGCCGGTTGAAAAGCAAGCCGAAACGTTAACGGCGGGCGATTTAGCCATCGGGGATCGCCTCAACATGGCGTATATGAATAGTAACGTCACTTATGGTCGCGCAACGGGGATGGTTGTGGCGACTGGGATGCAGACCGAAGTGGGCCGGATTGCCGGCATGATTGAAGCCGCCGATGAAACGACGACCCCCCTACAAGCCAACTTGACCCAACTCGGGAAGTCCTTGACGATTTTAATTTTAGTCATTGCGGCGGTGGTTTTCGGAATCGGGATGTGGCGCGGAAGTGAAAGTCTCGTCAACATGTTGTTAACGGCAATTTCATTAGCCGTCGCCGCGATTCCAGAAGGCTTACCCGCCATCGTCACGATTACGTTGGCGTTAGGGACGCAACGGATGGCCAAACGTCACGCCTTAGTGCGGAAGTTGCCAGCGGTGGAAACGTTAGGGAGTACCGACATTATTGCGTCGGATAAGACCGGGACGTTGACCCAAAATAAAATGACCGTTGAAAAATTAGTCTTAAATCAACAATTAGTCGATGCTAAAACGACGAATTTAGCTACGGATAACCATTTAGCCCAAGTCATGATTTTAAGTAATGATACGAAAATTATGGCGGACGGCTTAGCGGGTGACCCCACGGAAACGGCGTTAGTGCAATACAATTTAGACCAAGGCTATCCCGTCGACCAATTATTGGCCGATATGCCGCGAGTGGCGGAAGTACCGTTTGATTCCGAACGGAAATTAATGTCGACGGTGCACCCCTTGAGTGATGGCCAATTCTTAGTCGCCGTCAAAGGGGCCCCCGACGAATTACTCAAACGGGTGACGAAAGTTGAGACTAATGGTGAAGTGACACCATTGACCAAACCCGTCCGGAACCAAATTTTAGCGACCAATCATGAGTTAGCCACGCAAGCCTTACGGGTCTTAGCGTTTGCTTACAAAGTGATTACAGCGGTACCGACGACCGTGAACTCAGAAACGTTAGAACAAGACCTCGTCTTTGCCGGGATGGTCGGGATGATTGATCCGGAACGGCCCGAAGTTGAACAAGCCGTGGCCGAAGCTAAGTCAGCGGGGATTCGCCCATTAATGATTACGGGGGACCATCGTGATACGGCCGAAGCGATTGCGGCGCGGTTAGGAATTATTGAAGCTGGCGATGATGCAGCGGTCATTACTGGGGCGGAATTAGATGCCATGAGTGACGCCGAGTTTGGTAAAAAAGTTGGTGATTATTCCGTTTATGCGCGGGTCGCTCCGGAACATAAAGTCCGGATTGTTAATGCTTGGCAAAAGCGCGGTAAAGTCGTCGCCATGACTGGTGATGGGGTCAATGATGCCCCGGCGTTAAAAGCCGCCGATATTGGTATTGGGATGGGGATTACCGGGACGGAAGTGTCTAAAGGGGCCAGTGACATGGTCTTAGCCGATGATAACTTTGCGACGATTGTCGTGGCGGTGGAAGAAGGCCGAAAAGTTTTCGCCAACATTCAAAAAGCCATTCAATACTTGTTATCCGCGAACTTAGGGGAAGTTTTGACCTTGTTCATGATGACGATGCTGGGCTGGCAGATTTTAGCACCGGTGCATATTTTGTGGATTAACTTAGTCACAGATACGTTGCCGGCGATCGCCTTAGGGGTCGAACCGACGGAAAAGAACATCATGCAAAAACAACCCCGCGGTCGGAATTCCAATTTCTTCTCGGGTGGCGTGTTCTCAAGTATTATTTACCAAGGGTTGTTAGAAGGTGGGATTACGTTATTCGTCTACTGGTTAGCGATTACGTATCCAGTCCATGCTAACGACGCGTTAGCCCATGCCGATGCGTTAACAATGGCGTTTATCACGTTAGGGTTAATTCAGTTGTTCCACGCCTTTAACTCGAAGTCGATTCACGAATCATTATTCACGGTCGGCTTGTTCCGCAACAAGTTCTTCAACTGGGCCATTTTGATTGCCTTTGCCTTATTAGCAATGACCGTCGTTGTGCCCGGATTTAACAGTTTGTTCCACGTGACACCGTTGGACGCTTACCAATGGGGCATCATTATCATCGCTTCCTTATCGATGGTCGTGATTGTTGAAATCGTTAAGTTCTTCCAACGTCGTCACATGCGGCGCGCATAATTGCCGGATAACTGGTAAAATAACGGTAACTAAACCATAAGAAAAGAGTTCTGAATTTATGAGAAAAGCAACGGTTCAAACGTATATGCCGGTCTTATCAAAAGTCATCGAAAGCACGGAAAAGATGGGGGAACAATTGAATCCTTCCTTTGAAAAAATTCGCCAAGCTTTAGATAAGGATGCCCTTAGTGACATGGTGCCAGCCGAATTCAGCGACATCCAAATGGAATTCAGTGATGGTACCGAAGAATATCAAAATAACTTGAAAAAGTTGCAGTCAGCGCCAGTGCCAGTCCGGTTGATGGGCCGCCATCGTAACTTAGTAGCTGCTTATGACGCGTATACTAAAGCGTGTGCTGCCATGACAGCTAGCTTACATGTTGATGATCAAACGGTCGATGTGGCTGCTTTCAATCAAGCTGAAAAAGATCAAGAAGAACAGATGAATCACATTTCCAACGATGTCCAACGCATCATGAATACGGTAATGTAATTAGGTTTTAATTGCCGTAGCCGTCTGACCGTAATTCCAGCTGCTATGGGACCGGTCCAAGCCTGAGGGACGTCTTGAACCTTGCTTTTGAGCCTGAAAAGCAAGTCTCAAAAGACGTCCGTGGTGTAAACGGCCGAAAACCAGCCGTTAACGCCACCCGCATAGCTGCTTCCATTACGGTTAGCCGGCAGCTGAATTGAAGATAAATACAAGTGTCCCCCGTTATGATTAGCCATGGCGGGGGATACTTGTCTATCAGGGCTGTGTTTCATAGTTAAAATATGAATGTTTTGGTTGATTGTGAGTGGCTTGAATTGAAAATAGACGCAGGTTTATTTGATAGACTAACGACTTCTAGGTGGAGGCATATTAACAAAGATTTACAAATAACTGGAGCCAACCACGCTCATTTCGACCTTTAGAACAGGTATAATATAGATATTACGCACAAACAAAGATTGGGTGAAAAGATGGATAATCAAATTTTAAAATTAGTCGAACAGACGTTGACGATGTTTAAACCGCAACAAATTAAAGCCGTCTTGGGTCTGATGGACGAAGGCAATACCGTGCCGTTTATTGCGCGGTATCGGAAAGAACGGACGGGCAGCTTGGATGAAGTTGCCATTCGTGACATTAAGGATAACTATGACCGGCTCGCGAACCTTGAAAGTCGTAAAGCCGATGTGATTAAGCTGATTAATGAACAACAACAATTAACGCCAGCTTTAAAGGCCGCCATTCAAAAAGCCGATAAATTACAAGATGTGGAAGATTTGTATTTGCCTTACAAGCAAAAACGCCGTACTAAGGCCACGATTGCCAAAGAAGCTGGCCTGGAACCATTGGCGGCGTGGTTATTGCGTTATCCGAATGGGCAAATTGCTGAAAAAGCGCAAAGTTTTGTGAAGGCCGATGCGGAAGTGTTAACCGCTGACGATGCTTTAGCCGGGGCTCATGAGATTTTAGCGGAAGCCTTTGGCGATAACGCCAGCTTACGTAACTGGGTCCGTAACTTTACCCGTAATAAAGGTGAACTCGTCGTTAAGGTGAAGCCTAAAGGCAAAGAACTGGATGAACAAGGCGTGTATCAACAATATTATGATTTCACGAGCACGCTGAAACAATTAGTGTCATACCGGGTCTTAGCCATCAATCGGGGTGAAAAAGAAAAAGTACTCCGGGTTAGCTTACAAGTTGACCAAGCCGATATTGACCGCTACTGTCATTTCCGGTTTGTTGGCCAACATCAAGGCCCCGCGGTGGCTTACATTGAAGCCGCTTATCAAGATGCCTATAAACGTTTTATTGCGCCGGCCATTGAACGCGAATTACGCAATGAACTGTCCGATGCCGCCGATGCGCAAGCCATTAAAGTCTTTGGGGATAACTTGTATCACTTATTGATGCAAGCGCCATTGAAAGGGCGGGTCGTTTTAGGGTTTGACCCGGCTTATCGGACTGGCTGTAAGTTGGCGGTCATGGATGCCAATGGTAAGTTCTTAGATAAACTCGTTATTTATCCACATAAGCCCGCGGCCCCTGCCAAACGCCAAGCCGCCGCTGGTGAATTTACTGCCTTTATCGAAAAGTACCACGTCGAAATGATTGCGATTGGGAACGGGACCGCCTCCCGTGAATCGGAAGAGTTCGTGGCGAACGTTTTAAAGACGCTCAATCGCCCTGTTTATTACGTCATCGTCAATGAAGCCGGGGCTTCGGTCTATTCTGCCAGCGACAATGCGCGGGCAGAATTTCCGGATTTGCACGTTGAACAACGTAGTGCCATCAGTATTGGTCGCCGTTTGCAAGATCCGTTAGCGGAACTGATTAAGATTGACCCGAAATCCGTTGGGGTCGGGCAATACCAGCATGACGTGCCGCAAAAAGACTTGACCGCCCAATTAGATGTCGTCATTGAAACGGCCGTTAACCAAGTCGGCGTTAATTTAAATACCGCTAGTCCGGAATTGTTGACGCATATTTCCGGTTTGTCGAAGACCATTGCCCAAAATGTGGTGGCCTATCGTGATGAAAATGGCGAATTCGCCAGTCGGCCCCAATTGAAAAAAGTGCCGCGCTTAGGACCGAAAGCGTATGAACAAGCGGTCGGGTTCTTACGGATTATTGATGGCAAAAACGTCTTCGATAATACCGATATCCATCCCGAAAGTTATCCCGCTGCCAAGGCTTTGCTCAAAGCCGCGGGACTGGCGACTAAGGATGTCGGTACCGATAAAGCCCAAACGTTATCGCACTTGAATTTACAACCGGTGGAAACCGAAACTGGCGTCGGGGCGCCAACGTTGAAAGACATTATTAGTAGCTTACAAAAGCCGGGCCGCGATGTCCGTGACCAAATGCCGGCGCCACTTTTACGCCAAGATGTCTTGAAGATGGCCGACTTGAAGCCCGGGATGCAGCTACAAGGGACCGTCCGCAACGTCGTGGACTTTGGCGCCTTTGTCGATATTGGTGTTAAACAAGATGGTCTCGTACATGTGTCGAAATTAACGAATAAGTTCTTAAAGGACCCTCGCCAGGCCGTTGCCGTGGGTGATATTGTGACCGTGTGGGTCGAAGAAGTCGATGAACAGCGCCAACGCATCGCCTTAACGATGGTCGAACCGAGCGCAGACTAGTTATGACGGATATTGAACTACAAGCACTCGTGCAACAAATCTCCCAACGCGACTTTCATCAGCCGTTTTTACACCGCGCGTATTTTAATGCCCGCTTGCGCAGTACCGGTGGGCGTTACCAGTTACAAAATCACAATATCGATATCAATCCGAAGATGTTGACGGACTTTGATGAAGCGACGTTGATTGGCGTGATTAAACACGAACTCTGCCATTACCACTTACACTTGGCCGGTCGGGGGTATCAGCATCGCGATGCTGAATTTAAGCAATTGTTGGCGGCGGTGGGCGGCTCCCGGTATGCGCCCGCCCCGAAAAAACGGACCGTCCAAGCCGTGCGGTACCACTATGTCTGTGCAAACTGCGGCCAAGCCTATCCACGTAAGCGGCGGATGGACACGCGGCGTTACCGTTGCAGTCGTTGCGGTGGTCCCATCAAGTTGGCTTGAAAAGGTTTGCTTATCTGATGGGGATTCGATAGAATTAGCTTAACTATAACGAAATATGGAGGGGTTTATCGATGGAAACTATCAAGATTGGGATTGTCGGGCTCGGCACAGTCGGCACCGGCGTCGTCAAAATGTTACAAGCCCACCAAGGCAAGATTTCCGAAATTACCGGGCGTAATTTGGAACTGGCCTGCGTGGTCGTGCACAACTTAAAGAAACATCAAGCAGTTGATTTAGGGGACGTCAAGTTGACCGACCAGATTGAGACGCTCATCGATGACCCTGAAATTCAAATCATGGTCGAAGTGATGGGGTCGATTCATCCCGCTAAGGAATATATCACCCGCGCCTTGCAAGCGGGGAAACACGTGGTCACGGCGAACAAGGATTTAATTGCCCAATACGGTCGCGAACTCGTGCAAATTGCCCGTGAAAATCATCGCGACTTGTTTTATGAAGCCAGTGTCGCTGGTGGGATTCCCATCTTGCGGACCATTGACAATAGTTTTGCCGCGGACAAGATTCAACGCGTCATGGGAATCGTTAACGGGACGACCAACTATATCATGACGCAGATGTTGACGAAGCACTGGTCATATGACCAAGCTTTGAGTTCCGCGCAAGATTTGGGCTTCGCTGAAAGTGACCCGACCAACGACGTCGAAGGACTCGATGCCGCCTACAAGATGATTATTTTGACGCAATTCGCCTTTGGGATGAGCTTGTCGATGGACCATGTCCAAGTCCAAGGCATCACGTCGATTAGTCCAGAAGATATCGCCGAAGCCCACCAACTGGGCTATACGATTAAGCTACTCGGGATCGCGGAAGAAATTGATGACCGGATTGCTGTTTCAGTCGGTCCGGTCTTAGTTTCCGACCAACACCCGTTAGCAACCGTCCAAAACGAAAATAACGCCGTCATGGTTACGGGGACCGCCGTGGGTGACACGATGTTTTATGGCCCCGGTGCCGGTGAATTGCCAACCGCCAATAGTGTCTTGAGTGATATTACGACGGTAGCTAAAAATATTGCCTTGGATACCACTGGCAATACGTTCAACTCCTATCGGCAAGATACGGTGTTAGCCGCACCCGAAGACGTTAATTATCCCCATTTCATCGCCCTCAAAATGCGCGATGTCCCTGGGATGATGATGAAGCTGACGGCCATTATGACGCGGGCGGAAGTTTCATTTAGCCGGATTATTCAAAATCAATTAGGCGATGGCAATGCGCGCGTGGTAATTATCACCCATGCGATGAATGACCAACAATTAGCCGATATCACGGCGGCCATTAGTGAACAAGAAAATATGCAACTCTTAGCAAGTTACAAAGTTTTAAAGAACGCGTAGGTGGTTAGATGTTAACAATTTCAGTTCCTGCAACTTCGGCCAACTTAGGTCCCGGCTTTGATTCGATGGGACTCGCGCTCGATATGCAATTGACGTTAACGGTTTTAGGACCGAGCACCACGTGGCAAGTCGACCATCCGTTTGGCAATGAAGTGCCGCATGATGAACGCAATCTCATGATTAAAACGGCGCTGTCACTGCATCCGGATTTAACGCCGCAACATGTGAGCGTCACGTCTGAAATCCCGCTAGCTCGTGGCTTAGGGAGTAGTTCCACCGCTATCGTGGCGGGACTAGCGCTCGCCAACGAACTTGCCGCGACACCAATTTCTAGGGAAGCCTTGCTAACGCGGGCGACCGCCCTAGAAGGCCATCCGGACAACGTGGCCCCCGCTATTTTAGGGGGCTTAGTCGTGGCGACGGCCGCAGACGGGGACGTCCAAGCCGTCAAATTACCGACGCCGGACTTGTTTGCCAGTGTCTATGTGCCAAATGAAGAACTATTGACGGCGGCCAGTCGCGAAGCTTTGCCAAGCGAACTGCCGTATAAAGCGGCGATTGCCGGTAGTAGCATCGCCAATACGTTAGTCGCGGCCTTAGCCACGCAAAACTGGGACTTGGCATTGACCTTGTTAGAACAAGATCGCTTCCATGAACAGTTCCGGGCGCACTTAGTCCCAGCCTTAGCCATCGTGCGGCAAACGGCACATGAACTCGGATTAAAAGGGACTTACTTGAGTGGCGCTGGTCCAACCATCGTCACGCTGGGCCGTCAAGCCGAGCTCCAACAATTACAAGCACAATTAAAGCAAAATCCAACGCTCGATGGGCAATATCACTTGTTACCAATCGATGCGGCGGGAGTTAAGGTTGAAAAATCTTAATTTAAGCTTGTCAGACTCACAACATTTTGTTAAAATGGTTTTTGTGAGTTAATTGATGCGGCCATGGCGGAATTGGCAGACGCGCAAGATTAAGGATCTTGTCGGGGTTAACCCGGTGGAAGTTCGAATCTTCTTGGCCGCACTTACTATATGGAATAGCCGGTATTGATACGAGTAATCGTTGATATACCGGCTTTTTTTATACGTGTGATTAAAACTGGTGCGAATTAACGCAGAACAATACTTGAAAACAGTTAATTTTTATTCATGTTGTTAGGCTAAATTCAGGGTATTCAATGGAATGACCAACTTTTCAGTGAATCAGGTACTCTTTTATACGAGATGATTGTTATAACCGATGTATTTAACGGTGTATCGTTCATAAAAGCTGGTCCAATACGTTTTATAAACTACCTTTGTAAGGTTGATAAACAAACAAGACGCCTAAACTAAACTTCGACAACATTTGGTGAATTTTTCTAATCAAATTATTTTTTTATGTGGTTAGATGAACATGTTAAATAAATTAGGGGGATGTTTTAACATGTTAGTAGCAAAGAAGTTGTTAAGTATGGTCGCCTTGACCAGTATTTCATTGATGGCGCTTGGGACGCTGAATGCGAGTGCGGATACGTCAGCGCTCGTAAACGTTAAGCGGGAAGCTAATGGTTATACGACTTATACGTATGTTGCGGCAGCTAAACCTAAAGTCACTAACTTAAAAGTTAGTTATTCGGATAAGACGCAAGCCATTAAGTTACGTGGCAATTGCCATGGGGTGTCGAAACTAACGCTTACTTATAATGGTAAGAAGCTAGCCAATGTTACTGTCAAAAATGGCAAATTTAACGTTTCCAAGAAGTTCAAGGGTTATGGGACGTTCCGTTTGTTAAAAGGCAAGACGAACTTAAAGACCATCACAAGCAGTCAATATGCTAGCCAACCAGTCATGCAAACTTATGCTAAAGCCACCAAGACGGGGACTAAAGTTGGGTTTAAGAATACTAAAAACGCCACGATTTATATTAAGAAATCCGGTAAAACGGTCAAATCGTATCAAGCCAAAGGAACTAAAACGGCGGTTACCTTAAGCAAGTCCTTAACTAAAGGGGCCGCTGCCAAACATTTTACCGTTGTTGAAAAAGTAGCTAACCGAAAGATCAGCAAAGGGGTTAAAATCCAATATATTAATACGACCAATTCAACTTATATCTATCTGTAAGTTCAAGGTAGGGTCCATAAAATCGTTAAACTCGCCTAGTCGCGTGTTTAGCGATTTTTTGTCAGTCGCCCTTTTAGGTTGAAGAATATGGAGAATGATGTATAGCTTACTCAAGGATTAGTAGGAAAAAATGAATTGGCTTATCAATAAAGGTTTTACATCCAGCCGTATCTATTTGACGATGATGTGAATTCATCGTATCCTATGCTTACAGCTAAGAAAACAGGAGATTCGCAGCCACAAGTGCGACCGATGCATAAACAAGAGATTCCCTGCTACAAGTGGGAAGGTTTCAACAAACAGGAGATATTCTACCATAAGTGAATGTGTTAGCTGGAGGGGTTGCGGGGCAACCTCTTTTTTTTTACAGTTATTACTATTCAGTGTAGCCGCGGATACAAAAGCTACTTATGCCCACCAAAATTAACGGTCGTTTTATGCCTAACCCAACCTTTACCAGTATTATAATAAACCCGAGTGATGTTCGCCAATTAAATCGTGGAAAGGCAGGTCTTGATGTTGAATAAATTGCGATATTTGTTATGGAGTGGGGGCTTACTGATGGGGCTCACGCTGGCTAAGGGCGCGCAGGCCGCGACGACGTATCCCATCGATCATATTCAAGTGACAACCGCACAGACTTATGTGGTTCAAGCAGCACACGCGCAGGGCTATCATATTACCGTCTTACCCCATCACCGGGTTAAAATGCGGGCCAATCTCCATCTGAACCGCCAGCCGGCAACGGTTTGGACGCGAGAAGAACAAGCAGAAATTACGCAACATGGCAAAAAGCATCTATATTATTACTTGAAAAATGAACGCGGCCAAAGTGGCTGGGTCGCTGCTGACCAAGTCCGGCCAACCAGTATTGCCCTAGACGTGCCGGTAGTATCGCAACTACCGGATTTACCAACCGGTTGTGAAATCACGGCCGTCGATATGTTATTGCAATACGCCGGGGCTAAAACGACTAAAAATCAATTGGCGGATGAATTGCCGCGCACGGATGATCCTAATACCGGCTTTGTGGGTGACCCATATTCTGAAGTTGGTGTCGGGTTATATGTGTATCCGCAAGGGATTTTGCCAACGATGCGCAAGTATGTATCGACGGCGTTTGATTTTACAGGCCGGTCACTCAACGAGTTGAAAGTTCAACTCACTAAAGGTCATCCGGTCGTGGTGTGGGTGGCCAATGTCGATGGTTTTGCCAGTCACGCGCTGACGGTTACCGGCTTTAATGCGACTGATATCACGTATAACGACCCGTGGACCGGCCAGCGCGAACAAATGCCGACCGCTGAATTCGAACGCGTCTGGCAAGATAATGGCCGGCGCGCCGTCAGTTATTAAATAAGTGTCAAAAGTTAGCTAAGATTATCAACTGTTTCATAAAAATGTATTAAAAATACGCAATTTTGATACACAAATCGTAATACAGTCGAGTGTATCAAAATTGTGTATCACTGACAAAGGCCGGTCTTAAGGTAATCTTAAATTAGTGTATTTTGGCACGGAAGTTGCATATATATTAGTGAGTGCTTAAAGATTGCGCTTACAGTATCAATATAAATTAAAGTTACAGGCAATTTAGATATTATTCATTCCTGATTTTGATGACTGTAACGAAAAAAATAGGAGGTACAAAAATGGTAAGCATTATCATTGCTAGTCACGGCGAATTCGCTAAAGGCATTTATCAATCTGGTTCAATGATTTTCGGCGAACAAGAAAACGTTCAACCCGTTACATTGATGCCTAGCGAAGGTCCCGATGATATTAAGGCTAAGCTAGAAAAAGCCATTGCTTCTTTTGATGATCAAGAACAAGTTTTGTTCTTAGTCGACCTTTGGGGTGGGACCCCGTTCAACCAAGTTAACGGCTTGTTTGAAGCACACAAGGACAAATGGGCGATTGTTGCTGGTTTGAACTTACCAATGTTGATTGAAGCTTATGCTTCACGCCTTTCAATGGATTCGGCGCACGAAATCGCGTCACATATTATTGAAACAGCGAAGGATGGGGTTAAGGTTCGTCCTGAAGCCTTACAACCTAAAGAAGAAAAAGCTGCGGCTGCTCCTGCTGCGAATAACAATGCGGGTCGTCCTGGGAAACTCGAATACGGGTTGGCTCGAATTGACTCACGGTTATTACATGGTCAAGTTGCAACGGCTTGGAGCAAGACGGTTAACCCAACACGGATTATCGTTGCTTCCGACAATGTTGCTAAAGATGACTTGCGGACTAACATGATTAAGCAAGCTGCTCCTGCTGGTATCAAAGCCCATGTCATTCCAATCAAGCAAATGATTAAGATTGCTAAGGATGACAAACACTTTGGTGGTCAAAAAGCTTTAGTATTGTTTGAAACGCCAGAAGATGCGCTTGAAGCAATTGAAGGTGGCGTGCCAATTAAGACCTTGAATATTGGTTCAATGGCCCATTCAGTTGGTAAAGTTCAACCAAATAAGGTTTTGGCTTTCAACCAAGAAGACATTGATACTTATCATAAGTTGGAAAAAGATGGCATCGAATTTGATGTTCGGAAAGTTCCGACCGATGGTAAAGATAACATGGACAACATCTTGAAAAAGGCGCAAGCCATGTTAGACGAACAAAAATAATAAACTATCAGAAAATGGAGGATTAATAATCATGAATTTGAATGCGATTCAAGTGATTTTAGTCGTATTAGTATCCTTTTTAGCTGGTATGGAAGGTATTTTGGATGAATTCCATTTCCATCAACCAGTTATCGCATGTACATTAATCGGTTTAGTTACCGGTCAATTAGTACCTTGCATGATCTTAGGTGGTCAATTACAAATGATCGCTTTAGGTTGGGCCAACATTGGTGCCGCCGTTGCGCCTGATGCTGCGTTAGCCTCAGTTGCTTCTGCAATTATTTTAGTTTTAGGTGGCCAAGGCCGTGCCGGAGTTTCTTCAGCCATTGCGATTGCCGTACCTTTAGCCGTTGCTGGTTTATTATTAACCATCATCGCTCGTACGTTAGCAACTGGTATCGTTCATATCATGGACCGTGCTGCTGAAGAAGGTAGTTTTGGTAAAATCGACATGTGGCAATGGATTGCCATCTGCATGCAAGGTTTACGGATTGCTTTACCAGCCGCATTAATCTTAGCTGTTGGTGCCGGTCCTGTTAAGGCAATGTTGAACTCAATGCCTGCTTGGTTAACTGATGGTTTAGCCATTGGTGGTGGGATGGTCGTTGCCGTTGGGTACGCCATGGTTATCAATATGATGGCTTCCCGCGAAATGTGGCCATTCTTCGCTTTAGGTTTCGTTTTAGCCGCTGTTAGTGAAATTACTTTGATTGGTTTAGGTGCTATTGGTATTTCCTTAGCCTTAATGTACTTAACCCTTTCAAAACAAGGCGGTTCTGGCAATGGCGGGGGCTCCAATACAGGTGACCCAGTCGGCGATATCATCGATAAGTATTAGCGAAGGAGGAAACTAAAAATGGCTGATCAAGTTAAATTATCAAAAAGCGATCGTTTACATGTTTGGTGGCGTTCAACGTTCCTCCAAGGTTCATGGAATTACGAACGTATGCAAAATGGTGGTTGGGCTTATTCCTTAATTCCTGCTATCAAGAAATTATATACAACTAAAGAAGATCGTGCCGCTGCTTTAAAGCGTCACTTGGAATTCTTCAACACTCATCCATACGTGGCATCACCAGTTATTGGTGTTACCTTAGCACTTGAAGAAGAACGCGCTAATGGGGCTCCCATTGACGACGTTACCATTCAAGGGGTTAAAGTTGGGATGATGGGTCCTTTAGCCGGTGTTGGTGACCCTGTGTTCTGGTACACGGTTAAGCCAATTGTTGGGGCTTTAGCAGCTTCATTAGCAATTGCCGGTAACATCGTTGGCCCAATCCTTTACTTCGTTGTCTGGAACTTAATCCGGATGGGCTTCATGTGGTATACTCAAGAATTCGGTTACAAAGCCGGTTCTAAGATTACCGAAGATTTATCTGGTGGTATCTTACAAGACATCACTAAGGGTGCTTCAATGCTTGGGATGTTCATCTTGGCGGCCTTAATCGAACGGTGGGTCAACATTGACTTCAGTCCGGTTAAAGTCTCCACAATCAAGCAACAATCTGGGGCCTACATTGACTGGAATAATTTGCCAGCCGGTGCTGAAGGTATCAAGAAAGCCTTGACGGAACAAAAAGCTGGTCTTTCATTAGACAAGTACAAAGTTACGACGTTACAAGATAACTTGAATCAATTGATTCCTGGTTTAGCTGCCTTACTCTTAACCTTCTTATGCATGTGGTTATTGAAGAAGAAAGTTTCACCAATCGTTATCATTCTTGGCCTCTTCGTATTTGGGGTTGTAATGCACGTACTTGGTGTTATGTAATCAATACCAATCAAAATCTGAGTCAGCGACTTAGACGCAAGGGATGGACTCAGCAGTGAGTTCATCCTTTTTGGTAATTAGCGTAATTTTGCATAATCGTCACCAGCGCCGTATAATCGGTGTTAAAGCGATAGAAATGGAGTTATGGCAATGGTTCAATCACTCAATACTAAAGTCGATTTAGTCATGGATGGTAATTCACACATGGGATTGACCGATTACGGCAAAATCATGGTCGGTGACAAAGGTTTCGAATTTTATGATGATCGCAATGTAAAAAACTTTATTCAAATTCCGTGGACCGAAGTTAACCGCGTGGTAGTTTCGGTCATGTTCAAAGGTCGTTGGATTCCACGTTACGGTTTTCAAACGAAGAAGAACGGAACGTTTACTTTTTCTTCTAAGGATCCTAAAAAGGTCCTACGAGCAATTCGCGTGTACGTCAAGCCTGAGCATATTGTCCGCTCGTTGACATTCTTTGATGTCATCAAGCGAGCGTTCAGCGGCAAGGGTCGTAAAAACGATAATTATTTGAAATAAGTTAAAGCGTTTGGACAGTTTTGTCCAGACGCTTTTTTTACACTCGTGGTCAAATTAGTGCCAGTGAAACACTAGCAATTCCATTAGTTGATGTAATCGCTTTTATTAATGGCAATTATCAATAGTGTATTAATACACTGTGTGGTAAGATTGATACTAAACAAAAGTGTTGATACACTCAACAAAAGGAGTGAGTCGGTTGAGCAGAAAAACGCGAATTTTTGACTATGTGCGCGCGCATAGTGATGCGCAAGGTCTGACAACTGAGATGGTCGCCAATGGCTTGTTAATTGCGCGTTCCAACGTCAGTAAAGAATTGAATACGCTCGTCCGCGAAGGCCAGCTACAAAAGCTTAGTGGGCGGCCGGTGCACTATGTTCCGGGAGAATTGCAACCGGTTACGGCTGATAACGCCATGTCAACGCCGGCGGTAACCCCCGTAGCCGCGGCAGCTAGCACTAAAAGCGCTACAAAAAATGTCGCAAACGATACAGACAAAAAAGTCGATGTCTTTCAAAGCATGATTGGGTCGCATGAAAGTCTGGGCAACCAAGTGGAACAAGCCAAGGCCGCGATTTTATATCCACCGCGGGGGCTGAATACGTTGATTATTGGGCCTACGGGTTCGGGGAAAACGTACTTTGCGAATACGATGTATCAATTTGCAGAGAATCAACAAGTTTTAACGAATCCGCAGGGGTTAATCACGTTCAACTGTGCTGATTATGCGCATAACCCGGAACTGTTGATGTCGCACTTGTTTGGTTATATCAAAGGTTCTTTTACGGGTGCTAATGAAGATAAGGATGGGCTGATTCAAGAAGCGGATGGGGGGATGCTGTTCTTAGATGAAGTGCACCGCTTACCACCCGAAGGTCAAGAAATGATTTTCTATTTCATGGATCATGGCACTTATTCGCGCTTAGGTGAAACGGCGAAAAATCACCATGCTAATGTGCGTCTAGTTTGTGCCACGACGGAAGACCCGGAGAGTTCGTTGCTACAAACTTTCGTCCGGCGGATTCCGATTACGATTCAACTACCCGCCTTTAATAATCGGTCGGCCAAAGAACGGTTGGAATTGTTAAAAGCGCTACTGTCGCTTGAAGCGAACCGCATTAATAAGCAGATTCGTTTAACTGAAGACGTGGTCCAGGCCTTGTTAGGGTCAGTCACGTTTGGGAACGTCGGGCAATTGAAATCCAATATTCAATTGGTCTGTGCCCAAGGTTTTGTGAACAGCTTAGAAAATGATAGTGAAATCAACATTACGATGGATGATTTACCGCAAAATATCCGTAATGGACTGATGACGGTTGCGTCCAATCGTCATGAACTCGGCGCCATCTCGGAATTACTCGATCCGGTTTTGATTGTGAAGCCCAACGATGGTCCGACGCCGTTACGTAATAAAAATGATAATTATGAATTACCATACAACTTGTATGAAATTATTGGCGATAAAGCGTCCCTATTGCGTCGTGAAGGTTTAGATAAAGAACATATCAACCGTTTTATCACGACGGATATTAACTTGCATCTGAAGTCATTTTATAAGCAAACACAGCTAGCAGTGTCACCGGAAAATAAGTTAGCAGAAATCGTCGACCAAGATGTTATCGACTTCACGAAAACGGCGCAAACGACGATTCAAGAGATGCTCGGCTATAATTTCAAAGATAACTTTATTTATGCGGTGAGCTTGCATATCAGTTCCTTTATCAAACGTATCCAAGCTGGCAAGCCGATGCGGCAAATGAGTTCCGATATGTTAGCGATGGTTAAAGAATATCCCGCCGAAATCAAAGCAGCGGAAGTGTTGAAACAGCGTTTGGATGAACGGTATCATTTACCAATTCCGCAATCCGAAGTTTATTACTTAGCCATCTTGTTGATTTCGTTGAAGTCGATGCAGTTAAATGGCAAAGTCGGGGTGTTAGTGGCGGCGCATGGAATGAGTACCGCGTCGTCAATGGCGCAAGTGGTCGGCCAATTATTGGACGATTATGACGTGCGGGCATTCGATATGCCCCTCGATATGGACCCGAATGTTGCTTATGATCATATTAAGCAACAAATTAGTGATTTAGATGCCGGTAATGGCGTGCTATTGCTAGTTGACATGGGTTCGCTGACGACGTTTGGCGAACGCATTACGAAAGAAACCGGCATAGCGATTCGCACAATCGATATGGTCACGACGCCGGTGGTTTTGGAAGCCACGCGGAAGGCCAGCTTGATTGACAGCAACTTAGATAGTATTTATCAGGAACTGGTCGGTTTCAAAGGCTATTCGCGAATTTCGCGGAATTTACCAACGGAAACTACGCCGGCGCCAACCATGACCACGGATGGTGACCAGCCAGAAAATCGCGCGATTATTGCGATTTGTTCAACTGGTGTCGGGACGGCCGAACGCATCAAAACGATTCTGGATAGCTTGTTAGCTCAGAACTTTATCGAAGGGATTACCGTCTTTCCAATTTCGGTGGTTAATATGGCGGCGCGCTTAGACCAGATCAGTCAAAGCTATCAAATTATTGCTGCGACCGGGATTGCCAAGCCAGACCTAGACGTCCCATTTATTTCGTTAGAAGAACTATTGCAAGGTGGTGGCGAGAAGTTTATTGACCAATTGGCAATGGGCATGAATGCGCCACAAAGCATGGTCGCCGAAAGCCAAGAACTGACGCCCGAGCTGTGTGAACGCTATTTGGGTGATTACTTTACATTCTTGAATCCACACAAGCTAACGCCGATTTTATGGCAATATAGCGAAGTCATTAGTGATAAGTTGGCGCAACCGATGAGTAACGCCTTTCGGATTGATTTAATTATGCACTTAGCGGGGGCGTTGGAACGTACCGCGATTAAAGATGAGATCACGGCCCCTGATGAAGAAGCCGCGACGGTCAAGGATTCTAAGTGGTATCCAATCGTCCAACAAGCCAATCAGTTGTTACAAGAACAACTCCAACTGTCATTTTCACCAGCGGAAACTTATTATGTGGTGCAACTCTTAGAGACTCATCAAGCGGAGTTGGCAACGAGTTAATACACTAGTTGGCATGATTTTTGCATAGAATATTAGTGAACGGGTTTAATGTTATGAAGGAGGCTGCTTAAGATGTTAGCGTTTGTCGTTGTGAGTCATGGTGAATTTGCCAACGGGGTCGTCAATTCGTCGTATATGATTTTTGGACCGCAACAAAAAGTCCAAACGGTCACGTTTAAATTGGACGAAGAACCACAAGATCTAGCGCAGAAGTTAGATCAGGCGGTGGCGACGTTTGATGATGATGATCAAGTATTGTTTTTAGTCGATCTGTGGGGCGGGTCGCCGTTTAATGCGGCGAGTCGGATTGTTGCGGAGCATAATGACCGGATGGGCTTGATTACCGGCTTGAATTTGCCGATGTTAATCGAAGCGTATACGGTTCGGGACAAACCGATTGATGAAGTGATTGCGCATCTCGAAGAAACGGGGAAAATCGGGATTAAGCATTTAGAATTATTGCAAGATAGTGAGGAAGATGAGTTACTATGACGATGGATATCCGACTCGCGCGGATTGACAGTCGACTATTGCATGGTCAAGTCGCCACGGTTTGGACCAAAACAGTGTCACCCAATCGCATTTTGGTCGTTTCGGATGTGGTCGCCCAAGATGAACTACGTAAGATGTTAATCGTGCAGGCAGCGCCGCCGGGTGTTCGCGCCAATGTCATTACGGTGGACAAGATGATTGAGATATATCACAGTCCCCTTTTTGACGGGGTTAAGCCACTCGTTTTGACCGATACACCGCAAAGTATGGCGCGCTTAGTCGCTGGCGGTCTGGATTTTAAAGCCACGGGGATTGATATTGGTAGCTTAGCTTATTCGGCCGGCATGGTAATGGTGACCAATGCCATTGCGGTTGGACCGGCGGAAGCCGCAGCGTTGTATCAATTACAGGCGGCCGGGCTGACCATTTTTGCTCAAAAGGTACCGACGGATAAAAAAGTCGACGTGATGCCATTATTGGCCAAAAATGGGTTTGAAGCTCCGAGTCAAATTAAATAGCTGATTAAAAAGTTTGGGCCAGTGCTCAAACTTTTTTTGCTAGTAAGCTCAGGTTGTTGAACTAATTAACAGGCCCATGATGTTTAACTAAGGTTTTAGCAAAAAATGGCACCGCAAACTTTGACCACGGCGGTTTTATTGATAAAATTAAACCAATAAACATAAATCGAAAATGCGGGGTTAATGCAATGCCAACTTATACAAAAATTACCGCGATGGGGCAATATGTACCCGACCGCATCGTTGATAATGATGAATTAGCAACCATTATGGATACCAACGACGAATGGATTCAAGCCCATACTGGGATTAAGACGCGTCACTTTGCGATGGACGCTGAAAATACGTCGAGTTTAGCCACGCAAGTCGCGCAACAATTATTGACGAAAAGTGGGCTCGCGGCGACCGCCATTGATTTAATCATCGTGACGACGATTACGCCCGATGCGTTGACACCGGCGACGGCGTGCTTAGTGCAAGCCAATATTGGGGCAACTAACGCGTTTGCCTTCGATATGAGTGCCGCGTGTGCCGGCTTTACGTTCGGCCTAGCCACGGCGGACAAATTCGTGCGGAGTGGCCAATATCAAAATGTGATGGTCATTAGCGCCGAAGTGAACTCGAAGATGATGGACTTTAAAGACCGCACGGCGGCTGTCTTTTTTGGCGACGGCGCCGGTGGGGCGTTACTACAAGCGACGACCAATCCAGCTGAAAATAGTATTTTAGCCGAAAAGTTACAAACCCAAGGTGATGCCGAAGTGATTCATTCGGGCCGCGTCCAACCCATTACGCGGGTGGTCGCTAGCAATTATCCGCAGACGGATGCCTTTTATCAAGCCGGTCGCGACGTGTTCCAATTTGCCACGACGGTCGTACCTGAACAAATGCGGACGTTATTGCAACAAGCTAACGTCGCGCCGACGGACTTACAATATGTGATTTGTCATCAAGCTAATTTGCGGATTATCGAACAGATTGCCACGAACTTAGCGTTGCCGATGGCGAAGTTCCCGCATAATGTCGAAAAGTTTGGCAACACGTCTTCCGCCGGGGTCGCGATGGCGTTAGCGAGTGTGTATGATGAGTTAACCGGGCCAGCGCTAATTACGGCCTTTGGTGGTGGCTTAGCCTATGGGTCAGTATTAATTCAAAAATAGCGGAGGAATCCAAATGGACTTACAAGATTTAGACCGGCTAGTCGCCAAATATGCGGCGGCGGGCTACGAACAAATTCGGGTCAAAGCCGGCGATTTAGAAATTGAAGTTAAGCAACCAGTTGCCAATTCAGTGACGCCGACCACTAAGCCGTCAGTCGCGGCGACAGACGTCACGGTCGTCAAGAGTCCGATGGTCGGGGTCTTGCATTTAGCCAGCGACGTCAAAGTTGGCCAAGCGGTTACCCATGGTCAGGAACTCGGCCAAATTGAAAGCATGAAGTTATTCAATGCGTTGCCAGCACCTAGTGATGGGACGATTACCGCGATTTTAGTCGCTGACCAGGCCACGGTTGAATTTGACCAACCGTTATTCGAAATGCGAAAGGATCGGTAAGTATGTTTCGCAAGCTTCTAATTGCCAACCGCGGTGAAATTGCCGTGCGGATTATCAAAGCATGTCGTCAATTGAATATTAAGACCGTCGCGGTGTGTTCGACGGCGGACCGGCAGGCGTGGTATACCGAATTGGCCGATGAAGTGGTTTGTATCGGACCTGCGGCGGCGACCGCCTCGTATTTGAATGCCGAAGCGATTTTAATGGCGGCGCTGAACACCCACGCCGACGCGATTCATCCCGGCTACGGCTTCTTAGCCGAAAATGCGGACTTTGCCGCGATGTGCGCGGAATGTGGGATTACGTGGATTGGCCCCCAAGCGGACCAGATTCGCTTGATGGGAGATAAGTCGCAAGCCAAAGACTTTGCCCGCCAGCAAGGGGTGCCCGTCTTAACCGGGCAGTCGATTCAAGGGTTAGCGTGGCCACAAATTAAACAAGTCGCGTTAAAAATCGGTTTTCCGCTGGTGCTAAAAGCGAGTCACGGCGGTGGCGGTAAAGGTATCCGGGTCTTACAAGACGCCCAGCAACTGCATCAACAATTACGAATTGCGCGCCAAGAAGCCGCGGCGTCATTTTTAAATGATGCGATGTATTTAGAACAATTTTTGCCCGCGGCCCGGCACATTGAAGTCCAGGTCTTAGGGACGGGGACGCAAGTGCACATCTTAGGTGATCGTGATTGTAGTTTGCAGTTACATAAGCAAAAAGTTCTCGAAGAAAGTCCCGCCAGTATTTTAACGGCGAATCAGCGGCTGGATTTAAATCGCTGGTCGCAACAACTGCTAGCACAGACCGGCTATCAAAGCTTAGGCACCATCGAATATTTATTCGCTGACGGGCAGTTTTATTTCATGGAAATGAATACCCGTTTACAAGTTGAACATGGGGTTACCGAGTTAACGACGGGCGTCGATATTGTGATTGCCCAAATTAAACAAGCGGCCGGTGAACAACTGACTTTTCCAGCCACGCTTACGCCCCGTTGTCACGCGATTGAAGCGCGGTTAACGGCCATCCAGCCGATTGAAGCGACCACGATTCAACAATTTAATTGGCCCAAAGCGGTGCGCGTCGATACTGGTTATCGGACGGGCGACCAGTTCGTGACGATGTATGATGGTCTAATTGCCAAGATTATGGTGACGGGTGCGGACCGCGCCGCCGCCGTTCAGGCCCTCCAACGGGCGCTAGCGGCAATTACGTGGGTCGGTCCGGCGACTAACTTGGCGTTTCTGCGCGCCACCGCCCACCGGTCAGCTTATATTCAAGATCAATATTCGATTCACAGCTTAGCACGATGGGAGGCCGAAGAAGATGGGCCATTATCCAACTAAAGGCACGTGGCAGACGTGTCCAGCATGTGGCCGCCACGTGCATCACTCACAGTGGGGAACTTACCAACAGTGTCCGTATTGCCATTATTGGCGGCGGTTAACGGCCGCTACGCGGATTGAACAGTTAGTCGATGCCGGGAGCTTTGATGCAGTATCGCTGACAGCGACCACGACCAATGCGTTACAGTTTCCGCATTATGACGAAAAACTCGCTAAAGCGGCCGCAAACGCCGCCGGTGCTGATGAGGCGGTCACCATTGGTTGGGCCACCTTTTCAGCGTGGCCGGCGATGCTAATCGTCATGGACAGCCATTTTATGATGGGCACGCTTAACACCACGGTCGCCCGCCGCATCATGGCGGCCATTCAATTAGCGGAAAAACGGCAAGTGCCGGTCATTATTGTAACGGCGTCGGGGGGCGCCCGCATGCAAGAAGGACTCTATTCGTTAGTCGGTATGAATTTAATCTTGGCAGAATTGGCCCGCTTAGCGGCGGTGCCGCTGCCCTTGATTACCGTGTTGACTGATCCCACGATGGGTGGCGTGTCGGCAAGTTTTGCCTTTAAAGGTGATGTGATCTTAGCGGAAGCCGGCGCCAAAATTGGGTTTGCCGGGGCCCGCGTCATTCAACAAACGATGCCAGTATCCTTACCAGTGGATTTTCAAACCGCCGATAGTTTATTGGCGCATGGTCAAGTTGATGCCGTCATTGAACGCCCCCAATTGCGGACCACGTTAATTGAAATCTTGGCAAGCTATGCCTATCAAGGGGGGCCACATCATGGATAAGCGACTACGACGATTACGGGCTGCTGATAGACTAAGTGCGCCCACCGTCATTGAAGCACTCCTACCGACATTTGTGGCGCAACACGGTGATCGTCTATTAGGCGATGACCCGGCATTGACAGCGGGCTTCGGTCGTACGGCTGACCACCGCGGTGTGGCCGTTTTGGGTGTCGACCGTGGGGCTGATTTAGCGACGCGGCGAGCCAAAAACGGCGGGGCCTTAACGGTACCAGGCTATCGGACCGCGCTGCGGGTGATTGCGCATGCGGCTAAGTTTGACTTACCCGTCGTGAGCTTAATTAATATGCCCGGCGCCGATGCTAGCCCGAAGTCGGAACGTTTCGGCCAGAGTCAAGCGATTGCCGATTTGATTGCGGCGATGGGCCAATTAACCGTTCCTAATATCGTCGTCTTTTTAGGCGAAGGCCACAGCGGTGGGGCGCTCGGGTTTGCCAACGCCAATCGGCTACTAATGTTAGATGATAGTTTATTTAATGTCGCGTCCCCCGAAGCCGTGGCAGCCATTTTACGGGGCCAACAAACGGTCAGCGAAGCCATTGACTTATTGCCGATGACGGCCAAGCAACTGCAACAGCGCGGCTTAGTCGACCAAATCATTGCGCATGATCAGCCGGACTTAGTGACGGTGATTGGGCATCAGATTTTAAAGCAATTGGCGCCATTAAGCGCGCTCACGCCAGCCGAATTAATTGCCCAACGCGAAGCCAAGTTCCAAGACTTTTTAGCGCAATGGCCATTGTAAGTAATAGTGGCCGCTGCCAGTTGCCAGTAAGTCCACTCGCCGTGGGGACCGGGTCAAGCCGGAGGAGCGGTCTTGACCCTCGCTTTGAAGCCGAAAAACGCGTCTTCAAAGACGTCCGTGGTGTAAATGCGGGAAAAACGCCCGCATTAACGCCACTTTCACGGCGACTTCCATTACTGGTAACCGCCAGCTAAGTGGATAATAACGAAATAGATTAGTTAAAAAGCATTTGATAGTCGTTCATGTGGCGGCATCAGATGCTTTTTTTAGTGGATGAATAGCTGACGATGATTGTAATGCGGCCGCCTTTCCGGCAACTAGTGCTGCGCGTGCTGGGACCGGTTGGCGCCAAAGAGCGGTCACCAACCTCGCTTTTGAGCTTAGCCCAACCCGCTAATCTCAAAAGACGTCCTTCTTCTAAGCCGAGAAAAGCGCTCAGTTAAGAAGAATATCACCACGTTTGCACTAGTTGCCGAAAAGGCTAAGCTAGCTGTTCTTATGATGATGTTTACGATAAAACATTTTGAAAACACTGCCTTAAGACGCAGTGTTTTTTTAGTTGTCACGATGATGCGATAGCGTAGCGGGGCAGCACGTATTGTCATAACGCTATTTTTACATGGCGTTACTGATAGTGGTTGCTAAATCAATGCGCATCATTGAAGATAATTCGATATATTGCGATATAAAACGTCTCTGTGTAAGTCGGGGAAATACAGAATGCTTTGCTTATTTGTTATCAGCGTCAATGTTTCAACTGGTTCATTCAATGACGGTTACTTTATACAAGATAAAGCTTTAATAAAAACGCTCAGCCACAATTTCGTGTGCTGAGCGTTCATTCTGAATTTAGTTGAATTTAGCAGTTGGCCGACCGTAATGGAATCGTCCTGAAGGTGGCGTTAACGGGCGTTTTTTGGCCGTTTACACCACGGACGTCTTTTGAGACCTGGGCTGTGGGCTCAAAAGCGAGGTTCAAGACGTTTCTTAGGCTTGGACCGGTCCCAAGACGATGGAATTACGGTCGGCCAACTGCGGCAATTGAACACAAAAAAAGGTTTGGCAAGCTGCCAAACCTTTTGATGACGATTAGTAGCCATTACCTTGGGTGGTAGTGGTGGTATCTGACGTACCGTAAGTGGTCGTACTGTCAGAAGTAGTGGTGCCATCGGTTGTTGTCGTCGTGCTGGAAGCTGACGACGTATCACTAGTCGATGAGCTGGAACTGCTGCTACCAACGGCGGCAGTTGTTTCAAAGTAGCTGAGCTTGATGTTTTCAGTTGATAAGCCCAACGCTTTGCGAATTCGAATCGAGTTCGTGTAGCGTTCCTTAGCGGAGGCCACTTGGTAAGATAAACCATCAATCGTGGAGTCGGTCCCTTGAACGGTGTACGACTTCGCATGATGTGAGGCGTTCTTATACTTCGTATCCAAAGCAACCATATCGTTCCAAGTTAAGTCGGTCCGCA
Organism: Lactiplantibacillus fabifermentans DSM 21115; assembly: GCF_000498955.2. Taxonomy (GTDB): domain Bacteria; phylum Bacillota; class Bacilli; order Lactobacillales; family Lactobacillaceae; genus Lactiplantibacillus; species Lactiplantibacillus fabifermentans. The sequence continues at coordinate 41,385 of NZ_AYGX02000175.1, forward strand.
TGTTACTTGATAATTGTTTCGTGATTTTTTCGATGTTAGCAATGGAACCTAGTGAGTTAGATTGACTAACCATGGCCATAATAATTTGCCGTTGCCGTTTTTGACGACCGTAGTCACCTAATGGATCATCGTAACGCATCCGGGAGTAATCCAAAGCGGCGGCCCCGTTAAGCTTGATTTTGACACCTTTCTTAACGTTGGCATTACCGTACTTGAAGGTCATCTTCGGTGTGACGGTGACGCCCCCCATCGCGTTAACGATTTGTTTCAAACCACCCATGTTAATCAAGACGTAAAAGTCGATTGGCACGTTCAACAGTTTTTCAACTGATTTAACGGCCCCACTAGCGCCACCTAACGTGTAAGCGGCGTTGATTTTTTCCGTTGTGCCATTATAGGTAATTAAAGTATCCCGTGGAATACTCGTTAAAGTCATGCTTTCTTTTTTGGGGTTGATGGTCGCGACGATCATCGTATCGGTCCGGGCTGAGAAAGTTTTGCCCCGGCCGAGCGCCCCAGTATCAGTTCCCAATAACAAGATTGAGAACGGCTTGCCTTTTTTAATGACGGCATCAACGTTACGGAGTTTTGAGCTACCGGTTGATTGATAGGTCGTACTCATGGTTTTTTTGGCGGCATTCCAAGTCTTATAACCCCAGGCCCCACCAGCCGCAATGATCATGACGACCACAAACAATAGCCCCCAAAGCCAAGTTCGTTTGCGCTGCGGCTTCAAATGCGGGTTTTGCTGTTGCTGCTGTTGTCGGCGGCGTTGGCGTGGCCCCATTGGTTCATTATTATTTTCTGACATATCCGTTCCTCGTTATTTTAATATTTTCACCAATACTATTTTATGACGTTTGGCAAACATTTGGTTCTAAAACTAATTGATTTAAGAAGATTTTAACAATCGAACTACGAGCCATCAAAGGCAGTAGCACTTGGCACACAATTATAGAACACTATAAGGAAATTTGTGCCATTCGTCAAACGTTTACAAGTATTTACTGGGTTCAAGTGCCCGAAAAACAGTGGTATACTTGATTAATTCTCATGGAATTTTTATTTTTCAGAAAGGAGTACCAAAATGGCAATCTTTTTACATAGTATTCAAGGGGTCGTCATCATTATTGTGATGATTGCGCTCGGTTATTTACTGGCCGCGTGGGGCTGGTTTAATGAAGATTCCACTAAATTAATTGCCCGCTTAGTCACGCAAATTGCCTTACCCGCGTACATGATCGTGACGATTACGAAAAATTTCACCGCGGAAAAATTATTAGCGACTTTGCCGGGGTTGCGGTATCCCGTTTTAAATATGGCCATCTTGTTTGGGCTGTCATTTGGCGTGATGCGGGCGTTAAATATCAAAAAAACGCATCGCGGCTTATTTTCATCGATGTTCTTAAATTCCAATACCGTCTTTATTGGGCTACCGGTCAATGAAGCCTTATTTGGCAACAGCGCGTTGCCATACGTGTTGGTGTACTACATGGCGAATACCACGATTTTTTGGACGTTAGGCGTCTACCTGATTCAGCGTGATGGGGTCGGCGAAGCCAAGTTCGACTTGAAACAAACGTTGAAAAAAATCTTCTCGCCACCATTGTTAGGTTTCATGATTGGGGTCGTCTTGGTCTTAGTCCACTTCCAGTTACCGACGTTTTTAGCACAAGATTTCACCTATATCGGGGGCTTAACGGTCCCGTTGTCGATGATCTTTATTGGGATTTCGATGCATAACGCCGGGCTTAGCAGCATGCGCTTTGACTGTGACAGTATTGGAATTTTGCTTGGTCGCTTTATCTTTGCGCCGGTCTTAATGACCTTGATATTAATGCCAATGTCGATGCCAGTGGAAATGAAACAAGTTTTCATCTTGCAATCGGCAATGCCCGTCATGACGAATGCGCCGGTGGTTGCCAAACTATATGGCGCCGATGCGGATTATGCCGCGGTTATGGTCACGGAAACGACGTTACTCAGTTTGATCGTGATTCCGATTTTAATGATGATCGTGCAGACCAATCTTATTCATTAATTTGAAAGTTGACTGAAAATGGTGCTATACTAAAAAGCGTTGACTATTAAATTTTTATTATTTTTAAAAAGGAAGCGAACGTTTCGTGAAGAAAGCATATCTTTACATTGCAATCTCAACATTGATGTTTAGTTCGATGGAAATTGCTCTAAAGATGGCCGGCAGCGCATTTAATCCGATTCAACTTAATTTAATTCGGTTTTTCATTGGTGGGGTCGTCTTATTACCATTTGCCCTCAACGCCTTGAAACAAACTGGTCGTAAATTGGTTGGGGCTGACTGGCGTTTATTCGCCGTCACCGGTCTTGTCTGTGTCATTATCAGTATGTCACTGTACCAATTAGCGATTACCGTCGACCAAGCGTCGACCGTCGCCGTATTATTTAGCTGTAATCCAGTTTTTGCACTGATCTTTTCTTATTTGATTCTCCATGAACGGATGGGGCGTTCTAACTTAATTTCCGTGGTCATCTCGGTGATTGGGTTATTAATTATTGTGAACCCCGCGCATTTAACGAACGGCTTAGGTTTAGTTTTAGCCATTTCATCAGCGATTACTTTTGGGTTATATAGTATCGTTTCGCGGTATGGTTCGGTGAAACGGGGACTCAACGGCTTGACCATGACGTGTTTCACGTTCTTTGCGGGGGCCGCTGAATTATTAGTGATTGCGTGGATTTCGAAGATTCCCGCAGTCGCGAACGGCTTAACGGCGGTTGGCATGCGTCAATTTGCCGCCATTCCAATTTTAACGAATATTAGTATGCAATATTTCTGGTTATTATTTTTCATCGGCGTCTGTGTCACGGGTGGGGGCTTTGCCTTTTACTTCTTGGCCATGGAACAAACCGATGTTTCGACTGCTTCATTAGTGTTCTTTATCAAACCAGGGTTGGCGCCAATTTTAGCGGCCTTGATTTTACAAGAAAAGATTTTGCCAACGACGATTATCGGGATTATCGTTATCTTGATTGGGTCCGTTGTGACCTTCGTTGGGAATCGCTTCCGTGAACGTGGCAATGCCATGGGTGCTGAAGTCACTCCTGAGGCTGAAACAAAAGCGGCAGTCCATGAAAAGATGGCCACACATTCCAATGCAATTTCTGAACAAGAAGATTAATTAAAAACTAGTTGCGACTTAACTCGGACGTAGCCACTGGAGAAGACCTCAAGTTTCTCGAGTGGCTTTTATTTTGGTAAACAGTCTTGCGTTCGGCTAGTAAAATCGATTATTATAAGGCTATTGAAGGCACAGGTGGAGAGAATTTATGACAGAATTGGTAATTGTACGACACGGTGAAAGTACCGCCAATCGCGATAATACGTATACCGGCTGGAGTGATGTCCCCTTAACGGATGTCGGAGTGGCCCAAGCCCAACACGCGGGTAAACGGTTGCGCGAAGCGGGAATTACATTCGATGCAGTGCATACATCGGTGTTAAAACGGGCCATCGTTACGGCCAACATTATTTTAAATGAAATCGACCAGCTCTGGTTACCCGAATACAAAACGTGGCGACTAAACGAGCGCCATTATGGGGCCTTACGTGGCCAAAATAAGGATGAAACGCGCCGGTTATACGGTAAAGCCCAAGTTCAGCAGTGGCGGCGGAGTTTTTATACGGTCCCGCCATTATTGGACCCCAGTGAATTAAGCAATGACCGCCGTTATACGAAGTACGGTCCAGCCGTCGAACCGCGCGCAGAAAGCTTGAAAATGGCGTACGATCGCATCATGCCGTATTGGATTGATGTAGTTGCGCCCCAACTACTTGCAGGGCACAATCAACTGATTGTGGCACATGGCAGTACGTTGCGAGCGCTCATCAAATATTTGGAACACATCAGTGATGCCGGTATCGACGGCGTAGAAGTCGCCAACGGGGTTCCGATTCGGTATCGGTTGGACGACCAACTCCGCGTGATTGGTAAAGATGAACTGTAAGTGCTGGTGATGCTTGCCGTTGTGGGTCAGCGGTAATTCCAGCCGCCGTGGCGACCGGTCCGAGCCAAAGAGCGGTCTCGGACCTCACTTTGAAGCTTGGCACAGCCCACCAATCTTCAAAGATGTCGGTGGTGTAAGCGCGACAAAGAGCGTCGAGCTAACGCCACTTGCACGGCAGCTTCCATTACCACTGACCCACAACTAAATTGATTGATTATTAAACACAACGCTTCACGACTAATTGCCGTGATGTGTTGTGCTTTTTTAGTTGATTTGCCATAGAAGCCCAAGCATTACCCGGCGACTGTGCATTGGTTAAAGGCATTACTCGACACTAAGAATTCATCAAAATTTGCCAGCTGGTCGTGTTTATTATTTGTATTGTTTACACTTGTAATTTAGTTAGTTGTCGTTTACAATTGTAGTCAAAATTAATTGGATGAACGGGGGACCGGGGGATGAAATTAAAACAGTGGGGATTAATTGGATTGTTGGGAATTGGTCTGGTGGGTCTAGGGGTTAGCTATGGGCACCTGACTAATCGGACGCCCAGTCAGGGGATGATGGGCGGTCAAATGATGGGCAACATGGGGTCGACGGCTACGACCGCCACTACCGCAAAAACGGCGGCTCATCAACTAGCCTTACCACCGCTATTGAAGCCAACTAGTGCGAGCAAGACTAAAGTTGCGTATACGCTAACGGCTCAAACCGGCGCCCTCGCGCTGAAAAAAGGGGCTAAAACGGCGACGCTTGGCTATAATGGCAATTATTTAGGCCCCGTTTTGCGGGTTAAGCGGGGGCAAATTTTACAAGTGACGACGAAAAATAAACTGAAACAAGCCACGAGTTTTCATTGGCACGGCGCTATTTTACCTGGAAATGTCGACGGAGGTCCTGGACAAAGTGTGGCGGCTGGCCAGCAAAAAACGATTGCGTTTAAAGTCAGCCAATCCGCCGCCACCTTGTGGTATCATCCCCACGCCATGGGGAGTACCGCTAAACAAGTTTATCAAGGATTAGCGGGCTTGATTTATGTGCAAGACGCGGTTAGCCAAAAGTTGAACTTGCCGGATAAGTATGGCGTGGATGATTTTCCAGTTGTCATCCAAGACCGTAATTTCACGGCCAATAATCAGTTCGACTATGCCGCTGACCATCAAAATGACGGTACGACTGGCAAGACGTTACTCATCAATGGCACCTTGAATCCGTATATCAAAGTGACTACTAAATTAGTGCGATTACGGTTCGTGAATGGCTCGAATGCGCGCAACTATCGCTTAACGCTGTCGAATGGTCAGGCGATGCACCAAATTGCGACGGATGGGGGCTTACTTGCTAAGCCGGTTGCGGTTAAAACGTTGAAACTAGCACCCGGCGAACGGGCCGAGGTCGTCATTGATACGAGCAAGCTGACGAGTCAGGTGACAGTTAAAAATGGTCAGCAGCGTGTCTTAGCGTTACGACTAGCTAGTAACCGTCGACAACAAGGCACGCTGCCCAACGAATTAACGACTTTACCGACTGTTGACACGACGAATGCCCAGCACCAAACGTTATCATTCAGTGGAATGGGGTCGATGGTCAGCATTAATCACCAACAATATGATCCAAGCCGCGTTAATCTGACCGCTAAGCAGGGCCAAAATCAAGTTTGGACGTTAAAAAATACCGGCACAATGATGGGCAACGAAATCCATCCGTTCCATTTGCATGGTGTTCAGTTTCGCATTCTAAGCATTAACGGCCAAACGCCACCCGCTAATCTACGTGGCTACAAAGATACGGTGGCTTTAACTCCGGGGAGTACTGTCAAGATTGCCTTCAAGTTCCAAGACCGGGGGACGTATGTGTATCATTGTCATAATTTGGAGCATGAAGAAAACGGCATGATGGGCCAGATTAAGGTTAGCTGACCTAGCTAGTGGCGGATGGCCGCAATTGGCTGACCGTAATTCCACCGTCCTGGGACCGGCCCAAGCCTGAGAAGCGGTCTTGGCCCTCGCTTTTGAGCCTGAAACCCAAGTCTCAAAAGGCGTCCGTGGTGTAAACGGCC